>NZ_JAMYKV010000002.1:0-283112 GCF_040317535.1 Mesorhizobium sp. M1409 | reverse complement strand
GCAGTTGGCCACACCGTCAAGGCGGCTCGCCTCTTCGGCTCAACCGAGGTCACCGTTCTCGAAAGGCTGATCGACAATCTCGAGGCAGAAGAACCCGCATCCATCACACAGCCTCGCATGGGCGGCCTGGTGTATCGCGCGTCTGGGAGGCTGGAACGGCTATGCAAAGGAGCGACCACCGGGGCCCATCACCTTCTGCAACGGCCTCACGCGCTTCCACGCCATCGCAGACGGCTTCGCCCTTGCCAAACCAAACTGACCCCGAAGCAAATGTGTGCGCACGCTAGCCCCCTTGTGGGAGAAGGGAAGAGCGCTCACTCCGTCTTCACCAGCACCGCGCTTTCGAACTCCAGGACCATGTCGCCGGTCGACTCAAAAGCCTCGCATCGCAGCGCCAGCAGCCGCCAGCCGGGGCGTGAGGCGATCGGGCGGTGCGACAGCGCGGTGCGCGTGAAGGTGATGGTTTGCCCGGCATGGACCGGCTTCAGCCATTTCAGGTTCTTGAAACCGGGCGAGGGGCCGAATTCCGGCATCGGACCGGGACCGCTCCACGCGGCAATCTCGGCATCCATGCGGTTTTCGAGATTGAGCTTCATCCAGATCGCCGCCGTGTGCCAACCGGACGCGCAGAGCCCGCCGAGCACGCTCTTCTTCGCTGCGTCCTCGTCGATATGGAAGATTTGCGGGTCGTATTTGCGGGCGAAAGCCTTGATCGCCTGGGGCTCGAATGTGTGCGAGCCGAGCGTCACGGTGGTGCCGATGCGGAAGAATTCGTCCAGTGTCATGCTTGGCCCCCCGCGGCATCGCGCGTGAGGAACATGACGGAATTCTCAAGCTCGAAGACGCTTTCGCCGCGCTGGTTGAACATCTCGCCGCGCATTGTCACGAAGCCGAGTTGCGGCTTCGATTTCGACAGGCGCTTGGCAACAACCACCAGGGTGCCGGTGAGCTGGTCGCCGGCCAGGACTGGCTTCTTCCATTTGACGTGGTCGACACCGGGTGCGCCCTGGCAGGTGGAGTCCAGCAGGAACGCATCGCACAGCATTCGCATGAACATGGCGCAGGTGTGCCAGCCCGAGGCGGCCAGCCCGCGCAGAATGCTGGCCTTGCCGGCTTCCTCGTCGAGGTGCATCGGCTGCGGGTCGAATTCTGTGGCGAATTCGACAATCTCGGCGGCGCTCACCAGCTTCGAGCCAAGATCGAGCGACGCGCCCTCGACGAAATCCTCATAGGCCCAGGTTTTTGGTTTTGCAGTCATGGTCTGAAATCCGGCTCACGAACCCGCGATCCCTATGGATCCAGGTTTCCGGATGCAGGCCGCGGTCCATTTGGTCAAGAGATTTCTATAACGCCAGACCCTGGCTGCACGGCCTTTGACAAGCGGGTCAGAGCCAGCCGCGGCGGCGGAAATACCAGAACGGCAGGATCGCCGACAGCACCATCATGGCAATGGCGAAGGGGTAGCCCAGTTCCCATTTCAACTCGGGGATGACGTCGAAGTTCATGCCGTAGATCGAGGCGACCAGCGTGGGCGGCAGGAAGATGACGGCGGCGACCGAGAAGATCTTGATGATGGCGTTCTGCTCGATCGAGATCATGCCAAGCGTGGCGTCGAGCAGGAAGGAAATCTTCTGCGACAGGAAGGTGGCATGGTCGGCGAGCGACAGCACGTCGCGCGACAGCGTCTTGATGCGCGCCTTGGTGTCCTTGCTCATCTTGGTGCGGGTCGAGGCATGCGCGAAAAACCCGGCCAGGCGCTGCAGCGAGATCAGGCTGTCGCGGATCGAGGAGGCGATGTCCTCCTTGCGGCCGATGGCTTTCAGGAGTTCCTGGAAGTCACGATTGCGCTTGGAAACCTTGGTCGACCGCGCCTCGAAGATGTCGCGCGAGATCGCCTCGATGTCGCGGCCGGCGCGTTCCAGAATATCGGCGAGGCGGTCGACGATCGCCTCCAGCAAGCCGACGAGGATGGTGTCGCCGCTGGTGCAGCCGGTCGCCACCTTCTCGGCGCGCTGCGGAAAGGTCTTGAAGGCCTTCGGCTCGTGGTAGCGCACGGTGATCAGCCTGGTGCCGGCGAGCACGAAGGTGACAGGCGACATCAGCGGATCGTCGATTTCCGTCTGGGCGGGCAGCGTGGCGGTCATGAAATAGGCGCCGTCCTCGACATAGAGGCGGCTCGAAATCTCGATCTCCTCCATCTCCTCGCGCGTCGGAATGGCAACGCCGAGCCAGGTCTCGATCGCCGCTTCCTCTTCCTTGGTCGGGTTGAGCAAGTCGGCCCAGACGACATTGTCTTGCAAGAGGTCATCGACGGCGCGCAGCCGATCATTGTCCACGACGAAGGCCTTGATCATCGCCGGTCTCCCTTGCTGGGGCCAAAGGGTGCGTTCGGATTGACGCGCTGTTTCGGATTGCACGGTTCTCGGCGCCAGCGCCGGCCGCGTGCCTGCCGCTTAAACCTGTGACGTGACAAAATCAAGACAAGCGGCTGTCCGGCGTATGAGCACCGGGAGCTCGGAAAACCTCGTCGATAAAACCTTCGTGGATAGCCCGCCGGGATGTTTTGGACACCCGGCCGATCGAGGCGTCAGGTGTTGAACTTGAACAGCAGGATGTCGCCGTCCTGGACGACATATTCCTTGCCTTCGTCGCGCGCCTTGCCGGCTTCCTTGGCCGCCACTTCGCCGCCAAGCGTGATGAAATCATTGTAGGCGATGGTCTGGGCGCGGATGAAGCCGCGTTCGAAGTCGGTGTGGATCACACCGGCCGCCTGCGGTGCCTTGTCGCCCTTGTGGATGGTCCAGGCCCGCGTCTCCTTCGGCCCGACGGTAAAATAGGTGATAAGCTGCAACAGCTCGTAACCGGCGCGGATGACCTTGTTCAGGCCGGGCTCGTCGAGGCCGAGCGAAGACAGGAACTCCATCTCCTCCTCGTCCGAAAGTTGGGCGACTTCGGCCTCGATCGCGGCCGAGATGACGACGGTGCCGGCGCCCTGCGCGGCGGCCATCTTCTCGACGGCCCTGGTGTGTTCGTTGCCGGTGGCGGCGTCGGCCTCCGCGACGTTGCAGACATAGAGCACGGGGTGCGAGGTCAGAAGGTTCAGGCCCTGCAGAATACGCAGGTCTTCCGCCGAAATGCCTTTGAGCAGGATGCGGGTCGGCTTGCCTGCCTGCAGAAGCTCGAGCGCTGCCTCCATCATCGGCAGCACGGTCGTCGCTTCCTTGTCCTTGCTGCCGGCGCGCTTGCGGAATTGCACGATGCGGCGCTCGAGGCTGTCGAGGTCGGCGAGCATCAGCTCGGTCTCGACCGTCTCGGCGTCGGCGACGGGGTCGATGCGGCCCTCGACATGGGTTATGTCGTCATCCTCGAAGCAGCGCAGCACATGCACGATGGCGTCGACCTCGCGGATGTTGGCGAGGAACTGGTTGCCCAGCCCTTCGCCCTTCGAGGCGCCGCGCACCAGGCCGGCAATGTCGACGAAGGAGATGCGGGTCGGGATGATCTCCTTCGACTTGCCGATGGCGGCGATCTTCTGCAGGCGCGGGTCGGGCACCGCGACCTCGCCGGTGTTCGGTTCGATGGTGCAGAACGGATAGTTGGCGGCCTGCGCCGCCGCCGTCCTGGTCAACGCGTTGAAAAGCGTCGATTTGCCGACGTTGGGCAAGCCAACGATGCCGCATTTGAAACCCATTTTTGTCCGGTCCTATCGGGAAAATAGAAATTTGATCAGGGCTATGGGCGATCGGGGTGATCAACGTCAAGCCCCGTGGCGCCGATCCCGCTCAGTCCTTGCCGCCGAACAGCTTCTTCAGCATGGCGGCCATCGGGCCGGTCTCAGGCAGTTTGGCGGGGGCCTGTTGCGGGCGTGCCTGGCGGATGTGACTCTGCTGTTTGGTGGCCTGCTGCTTGGGCGCCGGCTTTTCCGGTTCCGCGCCGCCCTTGCCCTGGACGGCGAGGCTGGCCTTGTTCATGAAGCCGGATTCGTCGCCCTTGGCGATCATCGCGGCATTGTCGGCGATTGCCGCGAGCAGCGGTTCGAGCCATTCGCGGTCGGCCTTGTCGAAATCGCCGAGCACATGGTGCTGGACCATTTCCTTGATGCCGGGATGGCCGACGCCGATGCGCACGCGGCGATAGGCGTTGCCGACATGGCCGTCGATCGAGCGGATGCCGTTATGGCCGCCGGCGCCGCCGCCGGTCTTGATGCGCAGCTTGCCTTCGGCAAGGTCGATCTCGTCATAGAAGACAGTGAGTGCGGAAAGCTCGAGCTTGTAGAAGCGCAGCGCTTCGCCGACCGACTGGCCGGACAGGTTCATGAAGGTCTGCGGCTTGATCAGGACGATCTTTTCGCCGCCGAGCGTGCCTTCAGAAATCAGGCCCTGGAACTTCTTCGACCAGGGCGAAAAGGAATGGCGGCGGGCGATTGCGTCCGCCGCCATGAAACCGACATTGTGGCGGTTGTTGGCATATTTCGCGCCCGGATTGCCGAGACCTGCAAACAGCAGCATCGCCTGCTCCGGGCGTGAAAGAGTTACTTCTCTTCGGCGACGGGAGCCGCTTCAGGTGCAGCCACTTCAGTCGTCTCTTCCGCCTCCGGCTTCATCGCCGACGAACCGGCAATGGTCGCGACGGTGAAGTCGCGGTCGGAGATCACAGGCTTCACACCAGCTGGCAGCTTGACCGCCGAGATGTGGATCGAGTCGCCAATGTTGGCGCCGGTGAGATCGACGGTGATGAATTCCGGGATCGCATTGGCCGGGCAGTGGAACTCGACTTCGTGACGCACGATGTTGAGCACCCCGCCGCGCTTGATGCCGGGCGACTTGTCCTCGTTGATGAAGTGGACAGGCACGTCGACATTGACCTGGGTGTCCTTGCCGATGCGCAGGAAGTCGACATGGACAGGGAAATCCTTGACCGGGTCGAGCTGAAAGTCCTTCGGCAGGACCTGGATCTTCTTGCCGTCGACATCGATCGTGGCGATCGTGGTCAGGAACCCGCCGCCATGGATCTTGTAGTAGATGTCCTTGTAGGTGAGCGCGATAGCCAGGGGAGGCTGCTTGTCACCATAGATTACTGCAGGCACTTTACCGTTGCGGCGAACTGCACGGGCGGACCCCTTACCGACCTGTTCGCGTGCTTCGGCCTTGAGCTCGTAAGTGTCGTGGCTCATGGCATTTCCTTTCGGTTTGTTCTGGAGCGCTCACGGTTGGCAGAGTGCCTGGACCGTAAACGTCGAAAGCCGCCGGGTGAGGCGGCCTTCCGCCGCGTTGCCTCCAAGGGTGTCTACGCGGGTGGCGGCTCTATAGCGGAAGGCGGCCGGAGGCGCAAGCCAAAGGCAATCGGCAGAAGTGCGCCTGAAATTCCGGCCTCATGTCATTTCCGGGCGAATGCCGAATCTAGCCCATTGGTTAAACCTTAATTAAAATATTTAGTATCATTTAAGTGTCTATTAGTCGGTGCCGGTGACCAAGGGGATGCTGTATGGCGCGAAACATGGACGCGAAGCTCGACGAGCATAGCCTGATAACGTCGAAACTGGTCAAGAGGCATCGCGGGACGTCGCCCGATATTGTCGATGCGGGCGAACTGAAAGAGCGATCCGCGGAACTCGCACTTGTGCTTGATCTTGCTTACCAGGCGTTCAGGAGGGAGGGGCCGGCTGGATTGGTAGTCGACCGTTTAGCGGGCCGGCTCCACGAGCTTCGCAGGCATTCCGCTCCCGCTATCTGGCAGCAACTCATTCCGTTGGCCCAGCAGCATCGCGTTGCAGAGTATCTGATGCAGGATCCGTTCACGCGCTGGTCGTTCGAAAAGCCGCGAGGGTATTCGGGCGACGCGAGCCTGCTGGACATTTACTACAAGCACCCCAGCGCAGACCAGGAGGTGGCTTCTTCGACCCCGCTTGGCCGGGAGATTTACGCCTACACCAGCGAGGCAGCGAGTTCCGCGGCTGGACGCGAGCGTCGCGACATTCTCGCCAGAACGGTGGACGAAACGGCCCTTCGGGTCGAGAATGCCGAAGTGCTTGCGATTGCCTGCGGCCATCTTCGCGAAGCGGAACTCTCCGAGGCGCTCGCCGGGGGAAAATTAAAGCGCTGGATCGGATTGGACCAGGACCCGATCAGCGTAGCCATCGTCAACCGCGATCTGGCCGGTACCGCGGTCGAGGCGGTGGATGGCTCCGTGCGTGGCATTCTTCGCCGCGCCTACAAACTTGGCACGTTTGATCTCGTCTATGCGTCGGGTCTCTATGATTACCTGCCGGCGGCCATTGGCATCCGCCTGTTTCAACGCGCCATGGAAATGGTCAAGCCCGGTGGCGAATTCCTTTTTGCCAATTTCAGCGACGAGATCACGACGGACGGTTACATGGAAACCTTCATGGATTGGCCGCTGATCCTGCGTTCGGCTGACGATATGTGGGACATCATCAAAGGCGCGGTCGACATGAATCATGTCGAAGCTGAAGTCTTCCATGGATCAAACCGAAACATCGTTTACGGCAAAGTCCGGAAAGTGTGATCCCCTTGGGATTCAGGCTTCGGTGCTTGTTTAGCGGTGGGTCGACGAAGATGTTGCTTGTCGAAGCTCACAGTCCGTCATTAGACCGTGACTTCAGGAGGACAATCGGGCAGCGGTCATCAATCTTAATTTAGGAAAGTTGTATGTATCGTGCGAAACATTCCGTAAGCGCGATGCATTATGGTGCTGATCTTGGGAGCCTTGGCGCGGCTGCGATGCGGAAATCGGGCCATCGATTGAAGGCAGGGCGGTGAATTCCTGTTTGGCCGGGCGAAACTAGGATCGGTACATGACCCACACGTTGGCCGATGTGGTTGAGGACGATGTCCCTCAGCAAAGGGAAGAGACCTGGTCGGAAGTGCGCCAGCTCTACCGACAGGAAGGTGAGCATGCCCGCAGAAAGGCTGCCCGGCAGGGGCTTTGGCTCGCGGTCGCGGTCTATCTGCAGTTCTCCATCATCGACATACTGCTGATTCCGGACGTTGCCGCTTACACGATCGCCGCCCGCTTCGCGGTCAGCGTGACGGCGCTTGCCGTCGTCGAAATACAGTCTCGCATGAATTTCAGGACGGAGTCAGTTGAGTTTGCCTGCGCGGGGGCCCTGGTCTCGGGCTATGTAGGTTGGCTGGTTCCGGCAATCATGACCGGATATGCCCAGAATTTCTCCTATTTCATGATTTTTGGCGCGATCTTCATGATGGGTGCCAACCTGTTCTTCCGGTTCCAGTTTCTTCTTTCAATTGTGTCGTCGGGCATAGTCCTGATGGCCTTCTTCGTCGCTCTGTATTTGTTTCCAGCGACCGGTTCCTATCAGATCGCAATGGGCACGTTTTACATTTCTTGTTTCACATTCACCTCGTATGTGAACTGGAAACTGAATGAGGAGCGCTACAACGTCTTCCTGAACGCCCTGGAAGCCAAGATCCAACACAACGAGGCGACCGAACGCGGTAAGGCCCTGCTGAGATTGTCGCGGACCGATCCGCTTACGGGTCTGGAGAACCGGCGGGCGATCGACGAGAAGCTGCGGGACTACTGGAATGATTGGCAAAAGGTTGGCACCAGTTTTGGGGCGATCCTCATCGACGTGGACTTCTTCAAGAAGTTCAATGACTGCTACGGCCATCAGGAAGGCGATCGCTGCCTGATCCATGTCGCCAATGCCCTTAGCGAAATGATCAGGCGGTACAATGGCTCCATCGGCCGCTACGGCGGTGAAGAGTTCATTATCCTGGCTCGCGTGGAGAACAAAGAGCAGATCCTGGAGATCGCGGAAGCCATTTGCAGCACGGTGGAGAACCTGGCGCTCACCCACGAGCTGCGGCGCGACGGCGTCTCGATCGTGACGGTGAGCGTTGGCGCTGCATTCACCAGGACGCAGACCGGGGCTAAGCTGGAGAAGATCATCCACGAGGCTGATCGCGCACTCTATCTGGCAAAAGCCGGCGGCCGAAACTGTGCCCGGCTGTTCGACCCAACCGATCCCCAGAGCAGCGACGAGAGCGAGAACATTGCGGCTTTGCTGAAGATCGCAATCGGCCAGAACCTCGTTTCACTCGTTTATCAACCTATCCAGGATGTCAAAACGGACCGGGTCGAAGCCGTAGAGGCTCTGATGCGCCTCAAAATGCTGGACGGTACATCGGTTCCGCCGAGCCTGTTCATTCCCGTCGCGGAACGAACCGGCGCGATCCTGGAACTAGGGCGCTGGGCAATAAGAACGGTGTGCGCCGAGCTCCTTGCGGACGACCACGTCCGTGTCGTCAGTGTCAACGTCTCTCCGATCCAGCTCAAGACACCCGGTTTCGCAACGTCTGTCGCGACCATTCTGGGCGAGACCGGCGTCGCTGGCAGCCGGCTGGCCTTCGAAATCACCGAAGGGCTGGAGATGGAGATGCATTCGGACATTCTTCGCTGCATCAGCGACCTGAAGCTGCTCGGGATCAAGATTTGGCTTGACGACTTCGGGACGGGCTTCGCGGGCCTTTCGTGGCTTCGCCTGATCGATTTCGATACGGTGAAGATCGACCGCTCGTTCCTGCACGACTGCAGCGCCCCCAACGGCAAGGCAATGCTCCAGGACATTATTACGCTGGTTCGAAATCGCGGCCACAAAATCCTGGTCGAAGGGGTGGAAACCGACGAACAGATGGCTCTCATGCGCGAATTCGGCATAGACAAGGTCCAGGGCTTTCATGTCGGCCGTCCCGCCCCCGCCGTCAGTTTCCAGGCAAAGCGGGCCATGCGCAAACGCCCATTTGCCGTGCTTAAGTCCGCATGATGACGGTGCGGGCGGTGGCACTGTGGCTTGTTCCCGACGTTTGGCTCGGACCGCTGCGTGACCCACCATGGGTCAAAAGCTGAAGTTTGAACCGCGCTCGTTTCCAGCGCCTGTTGATCGCCGCCGGCCGTTAACGAGGCGGGCCGGGCTACCGGCCACCGCTCAACGCGTTGCGCAGTGCCTGGATCTGCCGGTTCAGCGCGTCGAGCTCGCCCACCGTCATCCCTGAGCGCTCGATCAAGGTTTCGTTGAGGCAGTTGCACTGGACCAGCAGCGCGCGCCCGGCCGCGGTCAGATCGACCTGCACCTGGCGCTCGTCGACCTGGCTGCGCTGGCGGGTCACGAGTCCGGCCTGCTCCATTCGCTTTACCAGCGGCGTGACGGTGCTCGATTCCAGGGCGAGCCGGTGGGCGACCGTGCCGACCGACATGCCGTCCGCCTCTGCCAGCGCGTTGAGCACGAGGTACTGCGGGTATGTGATCCCCATCTCATCCAGCATCGGCTTGTAGGTGCGGTTGATCGCCATGCTGGTGGCGTAGAGCGTGAAACAGAGCTGATTGTCCAACGGGAGAGGCACGGCGAATTCCTTCTTGCCGACACGACCATTAATTCGATACCACGAAAAATGATATCGCGATATACATCTCTATAGACAGGAGTTTTGGGTTGCGCTATCTATTTCGTTGTCGCGATATTGTTTATCGCGAGAACAACAGAACGGAGATTGAGATGACCTCGCACACCAAGCCCAGCTCCGGCAGCGGCACGATCACCACCAAGGACGGGACGCAAATCTACTACAAGGACTGGGGGACCGGGCAGCCGATCGTCTTCCATCATGGATGGCCATTGAGCAGCGACGACTGGGACGCCCAGATGCTGTTCTTCCTGTCACAAGGCTACCGTGTCATTGCCCATGATCGCCGCGGTCACGGCCGCTCGACCCAGACGGATATCGGCAACGAGATGAATACCTACGCCGCCGATGTCGCGGAACTGGCCACTTATCTGGATCTCAAGGGCGCCATCCATGTCGGTCATTCGACCGGTGGCGGTGAGGTGGCGCGCTATGTCGCTCAATATGGCTCGGGTGGCCGTGTCGCCAAGGCGGTGCTGATCGGCGCGGTGCCGCCAATCATGCTCAAGACCGCGGCCAATCCCGGCGGCCTGCCGATCGAGGTTTTCGACGGCTTCCGCTCCGCCCAGGCAGCCAGCCGCGCCCAGTTCTTTCGCGACATTCCGGCCGGTCCGTTCTACGGTTTCAACCGACCCGGTGCGCAGGTCTCTCAAGGGGTCATCGACAATTGGTGGCGCCAGGGCATGATGGGCGGCACCAAGGCGCACTACGACTGCATCAAGGCCTTCTCGGAAACCGACTTCACCGAGGATTTGAAGGCGATCGACGTGCCTGTGCTGGTGATGCATGGTGACGACGACCAGATCGTCCCAATAGCCGACTCGGCGCTGTTGACGATCAAGCTGCTCAAGAAGGGCGAGCTCAAGGTCTACAAGGGCTTCCCGCACGGCATGGCCACGACCCATGCCGATGTCATCAATGCCGACCTGCTGGCGTTCTTCAAGGCCTAGAATCGTCCAGTTAGATAGACAAAGGCACCCGCCGTCAGGCGGGTGCTTTGTGCTTTCATCGAAATGTCCGCGGGACAGTGCCTATTTGGCGAGAAAACCAGTGATCAGCTTGACGGTGGCGTCGGGGTTTTCCTCCATGATCCAGTGACCGGAGTCGGGCACGATGCCGCCCGTGACGTCGGTGGCAACAAGCCGCAGGATATCGGCCTGCGTGGTGCCGGCGGATTTTTCCCCGCCAACTGCCAGCACCGGCATGGTCAGTTTACCGCCGGCGGCGAGCATCGCTTGGTTGTCGATCGCGTCCTGGTCAAAGGCCTTGAACTGCTCGAAAGCGTCATGCATCGCATGCGGGCGGGCATAAAGTTTGGCATAGTGACCGCGCGTTGCCTCGTCGATCTTCTTGGGGTTGGCCGACAGCTCGTTGTAGAAGCGGTCGAGATAGATGCGCTCGCGACCCGCGACCAGCCGCTCCATGTCTGGGCCGCGGAAGTTGAAGTGCCAAAGCAGCGGGCTTTGCTTGATCTTTTCCCAGTCGCCGATTCCGGGCAGCGGCGCATCGATGATGACCCAGTTGGTGATGCGCTTGGGATATTGCGCGGCAAGCGCATAGCCGACCATGTTGCCAATGTCGTGCGTGACCAGGTCAGCCTTGTCGATCTTAAGCGCGTCCATCACCCCGGCGATGTCGACGGCCTGGTTCTTCTTGGTGTAGCCCGCTTCCGGGTGAGCGGACAGACCCATGCCGCGCAGATCCGGCACGACGACGGTATGATCCTTCGCAAGTGCGGCCGCTGCCGCGCCCCACATATCTCCGGTATCGGCAAAGCCGTGCAGCAGCACGACGGCGGGACCCTTTCCGCCTACGCGCACATAGAGTTTGGTGCCATTGGTTTCGACGGACCGCGTCTTGAAACCCGGTGGAAAAGCAACGATGCGTGCCGTAGCCGGCAAGGTAACAAGAAGCACACCCAACACGGCCAACACGATCTTGCGCATATCATTCTCCAGAGACATTGAGTAACCAAACCTACAGTCTACAGCGCGCGGCTGACAAGCCGCCGTCAGGCGGTGCCTTTCTGCTGTCAGGCGATGCTTAAGCCGCCGTCGATCAGCATTTCCGCACCGACCATGAACGGGATTCGTCGGAGGCAAGAAACACCACCGCATTGGCAATTTCCTCGGCGGTTCCGAAACGGCCGGCAGGTACCAGGCCGACGACGGCTTTCGCGCGCGCCTTCGCCGCTTCGGGGTCCAGCCCAAGCTTGTCGTTGAGTGGCGTGTCGATCGGGCCGGGGCTGATCACATTGGCGCGGATGCCGCGCCCGTGCCGATGCCGCCGGTAATCAATGCGGCCTTGCCTTTCAGTCTGGACATGGCGATTGCCTTCCTGGCGCGGAGCCTTCATTAATCTCCTAACGGCTTTTCACCCGGCGTATGGTGAAAGAATCAAAGAGGGCGCAGCAAATGCCGCGCCCTCGTATCAATTCCGGAAGATAAGCTGATTTTTAGCTGGTCGCCGCCTGTGCCTTCCTGGCTTCTTTCATGTTCGGCAGGAACACGGTCAGCAGCCCAAGCAGCGGCAGATACGAGCAGATCTGGAAGACATAATCGATGCCCTTCACATCGGCGACCACGCCGAGCACGGCAGCCGCGATGCCGCCCACGCCGAAGGCGAAGCCGAAGAAGATCCCGGCGATCATGCCGACACGTCCCGGCACCAGTTCCTGGGCGAAAACGACGATGTTGGAGAAGGCCGATGACAGGATCAGCCCGATCAACACCGTCAGCACCATCGTCCATTCCAAGTTGGCGTAGGGCAGGGCCAGCGTGAAGGGCAGCACGCCGACGATGGAGAACCAGATCATGGCCTTCTGTCCATAGCGGTCGCCGAACGGGCCGCCGAGCAGGATGCCCAGCGCCGAGGCGCCGAGGAACAGGAACAGCATGACCTGCGACATCTGCACCGAAACCCCGAACTTATGCATGGAATAGAACGTGTAGTAGCTGGCGAGGCTGGCGATGTAGGCGTTCTTGGTCAGCACCAGCAAGGTCAGCACCGCCAATGCCCACATGACCTTGCGGCGCGGGAAGGGCGAGACGAAGCTTGCCGTCTTGCGGTTGCCCTGTGCGGCGCGCAGTCGGCTGTACCAGCCGCCGACCCGCCACAAAACGATGATGCCGATCAGCGAGCCGACGGCAAACCACGAAATGCTGGTCTGGCCGAAGGGCACGACGATGAAGGCAGCCAGCAGCGGCCCCATGGACTGGCCGAAATTGCCGCCGACCTGGAACAGCGACTGCGCCAGGCCGAAGCGGCCGCCGGAGGCGAAGCGGGCGATGCGCGAGGATTCCGGATGGAAGATCGCAGAGCCGATGCCGATCAGCGAGGCGCCGATCAGAAGCAGCGAATAGTGCCCGGCATAGGCGAGCACGACCAGGCCGATCAGCGACGACGCCATGCCATATGGCAGCGAATAGGGCATCGGCCGCTTGTCGGTGATCATGCCGATCATCGGCTGCAGCAGCGATGCGGTCACCTGGAAGGTGAAGGTCAGGAGGCCGATCTGCCAGAAATCGAGGCCGTAATTCTCTTTCAGCAAGGGATAGATGGCCGATAGCAGCGACTGCATGATGTCGTTGATGCAGTGGCAGAAGCTCACCGCCAGGATGACGGTGAAGGCCGTCGCCTGGGCTGAAGCGTGACTGGCGCTCGCCGGTGGGGCGACGCTGGCGGCTGTCGTATCGGTCAAGGTAGGCTCCGTGGTCTTTTTGGCGGGTAGGCCCGCAGCGCAAACTCGCGGCACTGCTGAAGGCCGCCTTAACGGACGCTCCCGTGGAGCGCCTTGAAGGACGCCCCTACGGAGCGCCTTGGGACGGTTGCCTTATAAGCTGCTTGCGGGGTGACTTCTTTCGTGGTTTGGTCCAATAGTTTCGCAAGTGGGCCATACAGGGTGCCGCACGGCAAAGAAGTCTTTCACGCCGGTAGTGTCGATCTCGAGCAGTTGCACGAGCGCCGCTGGCAGTGGCTGGAGCAAGTCGCCGGGCCGGCGGTGGCGCTGCCGACCGAATATCCTGACGGTTACCGTGTGCCGCAGCACCGCCACAGCCGCAGCCAGTTGCTGCATGCGCTGGTCGGCGTCGTGCTGGTGACGACGCGCTACGGGCGCTGGATGGTGCCGCCCGACCATGCGATGTGGATTCCAGCCGGCACGGAGCATTCCGTCGAGATGCTGGGCGATGTCTCCATGCGTTCCGTCTATGTCATGCCGCAGGCGATCCCCGGCCTGCCCGAAGGCTTGCGCGTCGTCGGCGTCACCGACCTGATGCACAGCCTGATCGTGGAATCGGAAAAGCTGCCGCGGGGCAGCGAACTGGAAGGTCGCGGCGGGCTGATCATGAATCTCCTGCTGCATGAGATTCCGACCCTGCCGGAACGGCCGCTCGGGCTGCCGTTCCCGTCCGATCCCAGGCTGTCGGCTCTGTGCCGGCGCTTCGTCGCCGCACCTTCGCCGCACGCAACGATCGACGAGTGGGCCGATGCCGCCGGCATGAGCCGCCGCTCCTTCACCCGCGCCTTCCAGCGCCAGACCGGGCTGTCTCTGTCGACATGGCGCCAGCAGGCCTGCCTGTTCGCGGCCCTGCCCAGGTTCGCCGATGGCGAGCCGATCACCAGGGTGGCGCTCGATCTCGGCTATGACAGCGTGCCGGCCTTCATCACAATGTTCAAGCGCATGCTGGGCGCCTCGCCGCGCGGCTATATGCGCGGCGCACGTGAAAGCGGTGAAAGCGCGCGTCGCCTGATCAGTCCGGTTCGGCTGGAAAGCCCCGCGCCGTAGGGGCAGGTATCGGTCTTAGTCGAAGAGACTGGACACCGATTCCTCGGTCGCCGTGCGCGAGATGGCTTCGCCCATCAGGTCGGCGATCGAGATGACGCGGATGTTGGGCGCGTCGAGCACGCCTTGCGTCGGCTGGATGGAATCGGTGATCACCAGTTCCTGCAGCTTCGAGCCACTGATGCGGGCAACCGCACCGCCCGACAGCACGCCGTGCGTGATATAGGCGGTGACGCTGGTGGCGCCGTTGGCCAGCAGCGCATCGGCGGCATTGCAAAGCGTGCCGCCGGAATCGACGATGTCGTCGATCAGCAGGCAATCCTTGCCGGCGACCGCGCCGATGATGTTCATGACTTCCGATTCACCGGGACGCTCACGGCGCTTGTCGACGATGGCGAGCTGCGCGTCGAAGCGCTTGGCCAGCGCGCGGGCCCGCACCACGCCGCCGATGTCGGGCGACACCACAACGACATTGCCGAGCTGCTTGTATTTTGCCTTCACGTCGCGGGCCATGACCGGCACGGAAAACAGATTGTCGGTCGGGATGTCGAAAAAGCCCTGGATCTGGCCGGCATGCAGGTCGAGCGTCAAGACGCGGTCGACGCCGGCGCGGGTGATCATGTTGGCGACCAGCTTGGCCGAGATCGGCGTGCGGCCGGAGGCGCGGCGATCCTGCCTGGCGTAGCCGAAATAGGGGATGACCGCGGTGATGCGCTTGGCCGACGAGCGCATGAAGGCATCGATCATGATGAGCAGTTCCATCAGATGATCGTTGGTCGGGAACGAGGTCGACTGCAGGATGAAGACATCCTCGCCGCGCACGTTCTCCTGGATTTCAACGAAGATTTCCTGATCGGCGAAGCGCCTGACACTGGCCTTGCCCAGCGGGACGTTGAGGTACCGGGCGACCGCTTCGGCCAGCACCCTGTTGGAATTGCCCGCGAAGAGTTTCATGCACGGTTCCTGGTGGAGGATGGCGGGACCTGACGGACTCGCCTGCGCCCTTTAACCGGGCTTTTAGCGGCCCGCGCCGGTATTGCAAGCGCCGAGATCGGGAATCCGCCGGCTAATCTCAAGTAAAGCCTCGCGCCATCGCCGGTGGGCAACAGGGAGCAGCGGGCTTCCGCTGTTCCTTCTTCTCGTTGGGCATCGGATTTTCCCAAAACCGTCTCCACTTTTGGGTCCGATGCCTCTAGCCCGCCTTGCCGCCAAGCCAGGCCGCGAACTGGTCGATGGTCTGGTCGGCGATCGTCTGCATGGTGGCCGGCGAGACCGCCTTCCAGCTGTCGCCGCCGCTGCCGCCGGAATTGACCGAAGGCGCCTTCTGCTGGCCATTGATGCGGTGCAGGCGGTTGCCGGCCGGGTCATAGACGTCCCAGACATAGATGACGGTGGTGTCGGTGCCTTCAGACATCGTCGAGAAATAGCCTTTGAGCACATGCGTCGGGGTCTGGTCGGCGCTGCCGGCGAGCGTAATGCCGCGCTGCCGGGCGCGCGTCTGCAGCTCCGCCGTCAGCGGTGTCGCGGCCTCGACCGAGGCGCCGACGATCGGGGCGATCTGCAGACGGGTCTTCGCCAGGACGGCGGCGCTTTGCGCTGGTGTGACCGGTGTGGTGGCGGTTGTGGGAGCGCCCGCCACGGTGGTGGCAGGCGACGCCGGCGCCGGAACCGCTGCTGCCGTGTTGCCTTGCGTGGCGGGCAGCGTCTGGGCCGATGTCGCGGGCGGGGTGATGGCCGACGGTTCGAGCACGTCCTTTGCGTTGGTGCAGGCGCCAAGAGCCAATGCCACAAGCAATGACACGGTCGTCACATGCGATCGTCTCATTTGCCTTCTAACTCCTTGGCGAAGAACGCCTCTCATTATGGATTCACTGTACGATCAAGTCGAGATCATGGCGGGACAGCGGCTTGGGCTGGGATTCGGTGGTCAGGTAGGTGCGGCCAAGCGTCATCGCCGTCTCGGTTTCGGAATCCATGATGATCATGTGGGCGAACAGCGTCATGTTCGGCGCGATCGGTTCTGGGTTGCCCTGGTAAAACATCGGCATGTCCATCCAGGACGGCGTGAAACGGGCGCCGACCGAGTAGCCGCAGGCGTTCAGCCGGTGCTTGGTCAGGCCGTGCGCCTCCATGGTGCGGGCGTGGGCATCGAACACGTCGCCGAAGCTGTTGCCCGGCGCCATCGCCTTCTCGACGGCCAGAAGAGCGGCGCGGGCGGCGTCGAACAGCTCCTGATGGCGCTTCGAGACCTTGCCTGTCAGCACCGTGCGCATCATCGGTGCATGGTAGTGGTTGAAGACGCCGGCCCATTCAAGCGTCAGCTGGTCGTTCTTGGTGAGCTTGCGGCGGCCGGCCTTGTAGCGGCACAGCAGCGCGTCGACGCCGGAACCGATGATGAACTCGTTGGCCGGATAATCGCCGCCGCCGGCGAAGACCGCGCCCTGCATGGCGGCCAGGATCAGGGCTTCGTCGCCGCCCTGCTTGATCAGCGGCAAGGCCGCGTCGAGCGCGTCGTCGGAGAGATTGGCGGCTTTCTCGGCCTTGGCGATCTCGGCCGGACTCTTGAACAGGCGCAGCCGGCCGACGATGCCGGATGCATCGGCGATCTGGCCAAAGGTCTGCAATTGCTCATCCAAGCGGCGGCCGTTGAAGGCGGTCAGGCCATGGGTGTCGTATTCGACGCCGATACGGGCGCCGAGCAGGTCGAGCTCGTTGAGCAGGTTGCGCAGGTCGACCGCCGGGTTGGCGCCGTTGCGGTCGGTCCACAGAACGATGTTGTCGATGATCGAGGTCTGGCGCGCCTGGCGCAGATCGGCCGAGCGGGTCAGAAGCACCATCGAACCGTCGGCCTTCACCACCAGGCACTGGAAGAAGCAGAAGCCGAACGTGTCGTAGCCGGTCAGCCAGTACATGCTCTCCTGCGCGAACAGCAGGATGGCGTCGAGCTTCTTCTCGGCCATCTCGATCATCAGCCGGTCGCGCCGCGCGTCGAATTCGGATCGTTCAAAATGCAGCGCCATTATTCCCTCTCCAAAACGATTGCCGAAACCTGCCGGCCGTAATCGGGCTCCTTGCGGTGCGTGGCGCGCCGGTAGGAGTAGAACAGATCTTCCTCGGCATAGGTGCAGCGTCCGAGGCCGTCGGCTGCTACACCGGCCTTGGCCAGACGGTCGACCGTGTAGCGGTTGAGGTCGAACATCGCATGGCCGGCGTTGGCGGAAGGCGCGAAATAGCCGATGTTTTCGGCGTCGGCCTCGACAAAGCGGGCAACGAATTCCGGCCCGACCTCATAGTTATCAGGGCCGATCGAGGGGCCGAGCACGGCGACGATGTTTTCGCGACGGGCGCCGAGGCTTTGCATGGCGAGGATGGTGTTTTCGAGCATGCCTGTGAGGGCGCCTTTCCAGCCGGCGTGTGCGGCGCCGATGATGCGCGCCTGCGGGTCGGCGAACAGGACCGGACCGCAATCGGCGGTCGAGGCGCCGATGGCGATGCCCGGCCGGTCGGTGACGATGGCGTCTGCCTTGGGGCGTTCGCCGGCAAAGGGTTCCCGGGCAATGACGACATCGGGCGAATGGATCTGCCAGGCGGTCAAGAGATGGGTTGCCGGTACACCCATCCAGGCTGCGACGCGGCCGCGGTTCTCGGCCACCAGCGCCTGATCGTCATCCGATCCGGTGCCGATGTTGAGGCCATGATAGATGCCGCTGGAGACACCGCCAATGCGGGTGAAATAGCCGTGGCGGATGCCTTGTGCCCGCGCCTTGTCCAGCAGCGGCGACCGAACGGGATCCGGTTTGGTCTGATTCAGCATGCGGGCGTTGTTGTCCGTGTGGGCGGTTTCGTCAAGAAGAAGGTGCTTCGTCGAGAAGAAGGCGAGGCTGGCGGTCCGGCCGCTTTTTTTACCGGACGGGAGATTGGGAGGGGCGGCGGTGAAAAGTCAATCCGCCGCGAAGGGCGTTGTTGCGGAGAGTGGGGCGGCCACGCCGCGCGGCAGCACCGCAAGCACCTTGAACAGTTCGCCCATGGCGTGCGGGCCGGCGAGGCGCTCGACGGCTTCGGTAATCTTGTCGCGCGCCGCCTGGGAGGCATCGGCGCCGAGCCGGCCGGCGCGTTCGAGAATGCCCATGCCGAGCAGGAAATCGCCCTGCGTCGACAGATGGGCGCCGAGGCCCTGCGCGCGAACGGCTGCGGCAAGGGCGCCGAAATCGACATGGGTGGTGAGGTCGGCCCCGCCGGGATTGGCCAGCACATCTTCGTGATTGTGGCCGCGCAAGGCCTGCAGCGTGTCCCCGACGCCCGGCTGGAGATGGCCATAGTCGAGGAACAGGCCGGCACCGCCATGCTTGGATATGCGCTCGGCAATGGTCGCCATCAGCGCCGTGCGGGCCGGCGCCACTTCGACGATAGCGCCTTGCGGTGCGTCAGCGGCATCGGCGGGCAGCAGGGTCGGATCGACCGAACCGGCACCGGCGAAGAAGCGCAGCTCATTGGTGTCGTCGAGGCCGACCATGCGCTCGCGCCAGCCGGCGCCGGCGCGGACGAACTGGCGGACGGGCACGGCGTCGAACAGTTCGTTGCCGACTATGAACAGCGGCTGTTGCGGCAAGGTCTCGATGGTCTCGTGCCAGCCGATCACGAAGGGTGTGACGCCAAGCGTCTGTTTCTGCACCTCGGCCAGACGCGGGCTAGTCTCGATCATGGCGAAGGCGGCGCCGTTGGCCAGATCAGGATCAAGCCGCGACAGGGTGCGCAGCATGTCCTTCATCAGCGTGCCGCGGCCAGGGCCGATCTCGGCGATGGTGGCCGGCAGCGGCCGGCCGCTCGCCAGCCAGGCCTGGTACATCCACACAGCGACCAGTTCGCCGAACATCTGGCTGATCTCCGGCGCGGTTATGAAGTCGCCGGCCGTGCCGAAGGGCTCGCGCGTCGTGTAATAACCGTCCTGCGGGTCGAACAGGCACAGTGCCATGTATTCGTTGATCGGGATCGGCCCCAACGCCTCGATCAGGTCGACGATGCGGGTTTTCAGCCGTGTCATGCCGGCCGCGGCTGCGCCACCGGCTTGGCGGTCAGCATCGCCCAGATGCCGGCCAGCACCATCGGCGTCGACAGGATCATGCCCATGGTCAGCCAGTTGGTGCCGAGGAGATAGCCGAGCTGCTGGTCGGGCTCGCGGAAGAACTCGACGAAGATGCGCGACAGGCCATAACCGCAAATGAAGGCGCCGCCGACGAAGCGCGGCGTCTTCAGCTTGAGGCGCGAATGGGTGAGGATGCGCAGCACGAGGAACAGCGCCACGCCCTCGAGCAGTGCCTCGTAGAGCTGGCTCGGGTGGCGGGCAAATGGCCCGCCATTGGGGAATTCGAATGCCCAGGGCACGTCGGTTGGCCGCCCCCACAGCTCGGAGTTGATGAAGTTGGCGATGCGCACCAGGCCAAGGCCGACCGGCACGCCGGCGGCCACGACGTCAAACAGCGACCATGTGCGGATGCCGCGCTTGATGGAAAACAGCGTCATGGCGAGGATGACGCCAAGCAAGCCGCCATGAAACGACATGCCGCCTTGCCAGACCGCGAAGATGTCGAGCGGGTGGGCAATGTAACGCGCCAAATCGTAGAACAGCACATAGCCGGTGCGGCCGCCGAGCACGACGCCGATGGCCGCCCAGACGATGAAATCGTCGAGGTCTTCCGGCTTCATCGGCAGGACGCCATTCGGCCACAGCTTGGCATTGGCGGCGAGCCGCTTGGCGTACCACCAGGCGAACAGGATGCCGACGATGTAGCCGATGCCGTACCAGTGCACCGCCAGCGGTCCGATCTGGATGAGGATCGGGTTGATGTTGGGGAAGGGTAAGGAGGCCAGCGGCAGCAGGAAATATTCGTTCAACGGGGAACTCTCGATTGCGAACGCGTTTGGGCGCGGACCATGCGGCAGGCTTTTGGCAGGGTCAAGGCAAGGTGGGCGCCGTCAACTGTCGGGGAACAGGATCGGTCCAAGGTCCATCGCGCCGTGCAGGATGTGCAGTATCTCTATGGTTTCTGGGGCCAATGCGATAGAAAATCAGATAGTTGCCATGGACGCGCCGCCGAATGCCTGAGGATCGATGCCGCTCGAAGAGTGGATACCGCTCCGGCATGGGGCGCAGTTCCATGCAATCGCGGCGCAATTCCTGAATGAACGTCACCGCACGAAATGGGTTGTGCAGCGCGATGTAGTCACCAATGGCTGCAAGGTCCGCTTCAGCCCGACGGGTGAAGACCAGCCGCTTCACCTGTTCTTCTCTGCCATCGCCTTGTATTTGGCTTCGAGTCTGTCCAGCACCTCGTCGCCGGGTTTCACCCGGCCGGCGTCGGCATCTGCAATGCCTTCCGCTAGGGCTGCGTCGAGGGTGGCAAGGCGCTTTTCCCGCTCTTCGACGAGGCGGACGCCCTCACGCAGCACTTCGCTCTTCGAATTGTAGCGGCCGGTGCTGACGAGCTGGTTTACGATATCTTCGAGACGGGTGCCCAAGTCGGCGCTAATGGCCATGATGATGTTCCCAAAAAGACACCCCAGATAATAATAGTTATTGATCGAACTTGCCAGTGATTTGAGCAAGGGCAGATCCGACTTGATGCCGCAGCAGGCTTCAACGTTCTTGCATTCCGCGCGCAGCGCCACTACGTCATTTCGAGCAAGCGAGGATTTGCCATGTCGACCGGACCGAACCGCATTCTCGATGAATTCGCCAAGCTGATGACCGACGCCGCCGGGGCCGCGCAGGGCGTGCGTCGTGAGGTCGAGACCGCCTTCAAGGGCCAGGCCGAGCGCATTCTCAACACCATGGACGTGGTGCAGCGCGAAGAGTTCGAAGCCGCGCGCGAGATGGCCGCCAAGGCCAGGGAAGAAAACACCCGTCTTGCCGCCCGCATCGAGGCGCTCGAGGCGAAGCTTGCCGAACTGGCGGGTGACGCCGCACCGGCGGCGGCGGCCAAGCCCCGCGCAAAAAAATAATCGTTAAACTTTTCCACATAGCCCGATCCTGAAAAGCGCTTTGCCGTGAATCGCTTAACGGCATTGCATGAATCTTTGTGACAGCGGCTTTCCACATGCGAATGACGCAGTGCGAAAAATTGGGCTGTTCACGCGACTCCCGATCAATAGACTGAATTTGTTGCATGATTCGGAGCAGGGTCATGCAGCCGGGCGGTGGGTCCGGTCTGGGGTCTTTGCGCGAAGAAAGTCCTGGCCGTCCGAGTTCTAGACAAGATTGTTCGTTGTGTGTGCCCTCCCGCGGAGCGTGTGGCGGCGCTCGTACAGAACGACAGGAAGCATTCCATGGAACTTCTCGAACTCGAATTCTCCCGCGAAATCCATCCGGTGGATGTTATCGAGCAGGTGGCCCACAACAACGACTGGTCCTTTGAGCGGGCCGGCGACGACGAGATTTCGATCTCGGTTGCCGGAAGCTGGACCGACTATCACGTCTCCTTCTCGTGGATGGAGGATTTCGAAGCGCTGCACCTGGCCTGTGCCTTCGACATCAAGGTGCCGGAGACCCGCGCGCTGGAAGTGATGCGGCTGCTGTCGCTCATCAACGAACAGATGCTGTTTGGCCATTTCGACCTCTGGGAGCAGGAGGGCGCGATCATGTTCCGCCAGTCGCTGCTGTTGGCCGGTGGCGTCGAACCATCGAGCCAGCAGGTCGAAGTGTTGCTGTCGTCAGCGCTGGAAGCCTGCGAATGCTATTTCCAGGCTTTCCAGTTCGTCGTCTGGTCGGGAACCTCGGCCAAGGACGCATTGGCCGGCGTGCTGTTCGAGACCTACGGCAACGCCTGAACCACGGTAAGACGGAAGATGAGTTCGAGCAGCGCGCTTAAGCCCGAGATCAGTTTTGCCGATTTCGATCGTGTCGACATCCGCGCCGGCACGATCGTCGAAGCCGAACCGTTTCCGGAGGCGCGCAAGCCGGCATTCAAGCTGAAGATCGATTTCGGCGCCGACATCGGCATCAAGAAATCGTCGGCGCAGATCACCAAATACTATGCACCGGAGACGCTGATCGGCCGGCAGGTGTTCGCGGTGGTCAATTTCCCGCCGCGCCAGATCGGGCCGTTCATGTCGGAAGTGCTGACGCTCGGCTTTCCCGACGAGGAGGGTGCCGTGGTGCTCGGCGCCATCGAGCGCAAAGTGCCGGACGGCGGCAGGTTATTTTAGGCCGCCAGCTTCCGCGTCGTTCCCAGTGCTTCCTCGACCGTGTCGAGGAACATTTCCGCGCAAGCCTTCCAGCTGTAGCGCATGGCGCGTTCGCGCGCCTGCGCGCGGTCGACGTTGAGCGCGGCGAGCGCTGCCTCGCGCAGATCATTGGAAACAGCGCCGCCAAAGCCGTCGCCGACGATGTCGATCGGCCCTGTCACCGGATAGGCGGCGACCGGCGTGCCGCTGGCCAGCGCCTCGATGATGACGTTGCCGAAAGTGTCGGTGCGGCTCGGGAAGACGAAGACGTCGGCCGAGGCATAGATCTCGGCCAGTTCGTCATTGGGGCGGTGGCCTAGGAAATGCGCCTGTGGGTATTTCGCCTTCAGCCTGGCAAGCTCGGGACCCTCGCCGACGACCACCTTGCTGCCGGGCAGGTCGAGGTCGAGGAAGGCGCTCAGGTTCTTTTCGATGGCGACGCGGCCGACGCAGAGGAAGACTGGCCCGGGGAAGCCGAGATCCTTCTTCTTGTCCGGCCGGAAATGGTCGGTGTCGACGCCGCGCGTCCAGGGCCGCAGCTTGGTGAAGCCGCGCGCCGAAAGGTCGTCGGCCAGCGATTGGGTGGCGACCAGCGTGCCCTGGCCGGAATTGTGGAAATCGCGCAGCCAGCGATAGGCCCAGCTTTCCGGCACCGGCAGGCGGGCGCTGAGATATTCGGGAAAGCGCGTGTGATAGCTGGTGGTGAACGGCCGGCCGGCATTGCGGCAATAGCGCCGCGCCATGATGCCGAGCGGACCCTCGGTGACGATATGGATATGGTCGGCCCTGCCGGCCTTGATCAGGCGCGCGACATGGCCGGGCGTGGTCAGCGCCAGCCTTATGTCCGGATAGGTCGGTAAGGGCAGTGTGCGAAAGATGTTGGGCGTCAGGAAATCGACCGCGACATCGAAGGATTTCAGCGTTTCGGTAAGCCGCTCCAGCGTGTGGACGACGCCGTTGACCTGCGGGCGCCAGGCGTCGGTGACCATCAATATCCGCATGGCGGCCCTTTGCAGGAAAGGTCGATGGTTGCCTTGAGACGATGCCGGAACGGCGACCGGCCTGCTACCCTCGCTTCGCTCCGGCGCACCCGGGCGGGCACGGGGTCGAAGTGAGGCGGCAAGGCCGAATCAATTGAGGTCGCGCGTTTCATGCGCGCTCTTGATCATGGTTTCATGACGGGCGGATGAAGCCCGGTCCTCCGCGGATTATGCGGGAACCTTGATCACCGCTCGCAGGCCGCCGAGCGGGCTGTCGTCCAGGGTGATGTCGCCGCCGTGACTGCGGGCGATGTCGCGGGCAATCGACAGGCCGAGCCCGGTGCCGCTGGCGTCGAGGTTGCGCGCCTCGTCGAGCCGCACGAAAGGCTTGAACACGTCTTCGCGCCTGTCGGCCGGAATGCCTGGACCGTCATCGTCGATGGTGACCAGCAGCGAGCCGCGGCCATGGGTGGCGTTGACCTCCACCGCCTTGGCGTAGCGGAAGGCGTTGCCGATGACGTTGGACATCAGTCGGGCGAAGGCGTTCGGCCGCACATGCACATCGGGGTCGCCGGCAAGCGTCGTCGACAGCTTGCGCTTGCGCAGCCTGGCCTCCTCGCCCAGCTTCTCGAAATAAGCTTCGAGATCGAACCGTCCGGCGTCTTCCGAAGCCTCGCCACGGGCAAAGGCGAGATAGCCTTCGAGCATCGACTGCATGTCGTCGATGTCCTGGTCGAGTGCCGCCTTGGTCTCGGCCTTGCCGCCGGCCAGCGCCAACTGCAGCTTGAAGCGGGTGAGGATGGTACGCAGATCATGACTGACACCGGTCAGCATGGCGGTGCGTTGCTCGATCTGGCGTTCGATGCGCTCGCGCATCTGCATGAAGGCAAAGCCGGCGCGACGAACCTCCTCGGCGCCACGCGGCCGGAAGTCGCGCGGCATCGGCCGGCCCTTGCCGAAGCTTTCGGCGGCTTCGGCAAGCGTCAGGATCGGCCGGATCTGGTTGCGCAGGAAGGGGATGGCGATCATCAGGAGCACGAGCGAGGTGCCGACCATCCAGATCAGGAAGATGTGGGTATTCGAGGCATAGGCCTGGCTGCGGCGCACGAAGACGCGCAGCACCTTGTCCTCGAGCTGGACGCGTACCTCGATGATATTGGAATTGCCGACCGTGTCGATCCAGAACGGCCGGTTGATCTGGCGGGTGATTTCGGATGAGAGAACGTCATCGAGGATCGAAAAGAACGGCTTGGGTCCTGGCGGCGGCAAGGGATCGGGCGGCAGCAGGTCGACCTTCAACTGCATGCGGTCCTGGGCGATGCGGATGATGCTGGTGTAGTCGGCGTCGTGCGGGTAGGTCTCGATCAGGTCGACGATGGCGGCGATGTCGCGCACGGTGGCTTGCGACAGGCGCTGCGTCACGGTTGCCCAATGGCGCTCCATGAAGACGAAGGCGACGACCGATTGCAGCAGGATCATCGGCGCGATGACGATGATCAGCGAGCGGGCATAGAGCCGCTTGGGCATATAGAGCGAGACGAGGCGCCAGAAGCGGTTCCAGGCGCGTGGCACCGCCTTCAGCGGCCGCGTGGCGCGTGCGCTCAAGCCGCCATTGCCCGGCTGTTCCAGTTCCGTGGTTGCCATTCGCTCTTTTCGCTTGCCCGCGGCCGTTCAGCCGGCCGCAGGCGGCATTCTATTCCACGCTGAGCCGATACCCAATACCGCGCACGGTCTGCAGCCAGACCGGATTGGACGGATCGCGCTCGATCTTGCGGCGCAGCCGGTTGATCTGGACATCGATGGTGCGCTCGCCGACTTCCGAATCGTCGCCGACAAGCTCGTGGCGGGGTATCGTCTCACCTGCCCGCGCAGCGAAGATCGCCAGGATCTCCTGCTCGCGGTCGGTCAGCTTCAGCGCCTCGCCGCCACGCTTCAATTCGCGCCTGGCGATCTGGAAGGTGTAAGGGCCGAAAACCAACTGCTCGACCTTCGGCGTGGTCGCCGGGCCGCCGCGGCGCAGGATGTTGTTGATGCGCAGGATCAGCTCGCGCGGATCGAAAGGTTTCGGCAGATAGTCGTCGGCGCCGGCCTCCAGCCCGCTGATGCGGCTGTCGGTCTCCGACAGCGCCGTCAGCATCAGGATCGGCACGTTCTTTTCGGCGCGCAGCGACTTGGTCAGGTCGACGCCTGTCTCGCCGGGCATCATGACGTCGAGCACCAGAAGGTCGAAGTCGAGGCCGGCAAGTTTGCGCCTGGCTTCGTCGGCATTGCCGGCGACGGTGACGCGAAAGCCGTTTTCGGTCAGATACTGCTTGAGAAGATTGCGGATGCGGGTGTCGTCGTCGACCACAAGCAGATGCGGTGCGTCATCGTCCGGTGCGGCCGCGTGATCTACCCGTTCAGTGCTCTCCATGGTTTTTCCCTGACATTTTTGCGGACCCCAGGTCGATCTGCGCTCTCAGTTCCGGATCGACCATCGCTTCGAGGAACCGTTCCACCAAGGTCCGTTCGGTTATTCCGGAATCTTCCAATGCAGCATGGATGCGGCGCGACTGTGGCCGCGCCAGCGCCAGCGCCAGCGCACGGCCCTTGGCCGTCGGATAAAGCTCCCGCTGGCGGCGGTCGCGTGGACCTTGCAACTGCACGACATGATCGGTGTCGATCAACTGCTTGAGCACGCGGGCCAGGCTCTGCTTGGTGATCTTCAGCACGTCGAGCAGTTCGGCGACCGTCAGGCCCGGCCTGCGGTTGACGAAATGCAGCACCCGGTGATGGGCACGGCCGAAACCGTAATCGGCCAGGATCTGATCCGGATCGGAGGTGAAGTCACGATAGGCGAAGAAGAGCAATTCGATGATGGCGAAGTCGATGCCGTCCTCGTCTGACATCGCGGTCCTGATCGGTTTCCCGGCTACGTGGCTACGATCCGTCATCATTTCTCCGTGGGAAAGAGAGATTATGTCAGTACTATTGACGTAATTTCCCTGCAATGGTAATTTTTGACAAGCTTTTGGGCGCATTGCGAACGAAAAGGCAAGGCAAGCCGGTTTTTCCGGAACTTCCTTAGTTTGCCAGAGCGCAATTATCCGCCTACGCTCCTGAAAAAGCCGCCTTCGATAGGCGACAAGAACACACAACGACAAAACACTATGCGGGCTGCCGCCCGCGGGAGGTTACCATGGCATCCGTTCCCTTCGATCAACTGGAAGGCTTCATCTGGATGAACGGCGAATTCGTCCAATGGGGTGACGCCAAGATCCATGTGCTGACCCATGGTCTGCATTACGCCAGCGCCGTCTTCGAGGGCGAGCGCGCCTATGGCGGCGAGATATTCAAGCTCAACGAACACACCGAGCGCCTGCATGACTCAGCGCGCCTGCTCGGCTTCAAGATTCCCTATTCGGTGGCCGAGCTCAACGACGCCTCCACCACGCTTCTGAAGAAGCAGGGTTTCCAGGACGCCTATGTCCGGCCGATCGCCTGGCGCGGCAGCGAACAGATGGGCGTTTCGGCACAGAACAACCGCATCAACTGCGCCATCGCCATCTGGCAGTGGCCGAGCTATTTCGATCCGGCGCAGAAGCTGAAAGGCATCCGTCTCGACGTGGCGGAATGGCGGCGGCCCGACCCGCGCACCGCCCCGTCCAAATCGAAGGCCGCCGGCCTCTACATGATCTGCACCATGTCCAAGCACGCCGCCGAGGCCAAGGGCTATGCCGACGCCATGATGCTCGACTGGCGCGGCCAGGTCGCGGAAGCGACCGGCGCCAACATCTTCTTCGTCAAGGACGGCAAGATCCACACGCCCATGCCAGACTGCTTCCTCGACGGCATCACCCGCCGCACGGTCATTGGGTTGGCCAAGGATCGCGGTCTGGAGGTGATCGAACGCGCAATCCTGCCGGAAGAGCTGGAAGGCTTCCAGCAGTGCTTCCTGACCGGCACCGCAGCGGAAGTAACGCCGGTGTCGGAGATCGGACCTTACCGATTCGAGGTCGGTGAAATCGCCAAGAACCTTATGGATGACTATTCTGCCGCCGTTCAACCCAAGCACGCGATCGCCGCGGAATAACGATAGTCACAGCTTTTTTAGCAAGCAGGGGCGGTTTTAGCGCCGCCCCTTTTATTTAAGCATTCTTGCATTTGACTTTCGTCCAATTCGGCGTCTCATGATGCTGTCGGCCCGGGAGGCTGGCAGTTATGGAGGGACTAATCATATGGACATGAACACGCTTCTTCCGATCATCGTACAGGTGATTACAGGTATCATCGGTGGTCAGGCGGTCGGTGCGGCGCTCAAGACGGCGGCGATGGGTCAGCTTCCCAAAATCCTGGGCGGAGCCATTGGCGGCGTCGGCGGCGCGGCGATCCTCGGCAGCCTGCTTGGTGGCGGCGCGGTTGATCCGGCGGCTGCGGCAGCGGCAACGAGCGGTCTCGGCAGCGCGCTGAACCTGCAGAATATCATCGGCGGCGCCGGCGGCGGCGCGATCCTGACCGGCATTCTCGGCGCGGTCATGGGCGCGATGAAGAAGTAAGCAGGGGCCATTCGGTCTTCAAATGGGCGGCTTCGGCCGCCCATTTCCGTTTTGGGGCTACTGACTGTTCGCCCTTCGGGGGGTGGACGCCCTTTACCAGCGTCTCTAAATCACGGCTGGCATAGCGAAAGGACGATTATGGGTCAGCTCAATGCCGGCATCGTGCCGGTCACACCGTTCCAGCAGAATTGCACCATCCTGTTCGACATGGATGACAAGCACGGTGTGGTCATCGATCCGGGCGGTGACATCGACAAGGTGCTGGCGGCGCTGAAGGACAATTCGGTATCAGCCGATGCGATCTGGATAACGCATGGCCATATCGACCATGCCGGCGGCGCCATGGAGCTAAAGGAAGCGCTCGGCGTCGAGATCATCGGCCCGCATGAGGCCGATAAGTCGCTGCTCGACAATCTGGAAAACCAAGGCAGGCGCTACGGCATTGCCGGCGCGCGCAACTGCGTGCCCGACCGGTTCCTGACCGAAGGCGAGACCGTCTCGTTCGGCTCGCATGTGTTCGAGGTGTTGCACTGCCCCGGCCATGCGCCCGGCCATGTCGTCTACTACAACCGCGCGGCCAAGTTCGCCCATGTCGGCGATGTGCTGTTTCGCGGCTCGGTCGGCCGCACCGACCTGCCGGGCGGCGACCATGCGGCGCTGATCGCCTCGATCAAGGACAAGCTCCTGCCGCTCGGCGACGACATCGGCTTCATCTGCGGCCACGGTCCCGGTGGACGTTTTGGCGAGGAGCGGCGGACCAATCCTTTCCTCGTTTAGGGCGTGCCGATATCACCGGTCCCAAATCCTGCGATGCTCCAAACAAAAAAGCGCTGGCCTTGCGGTCAGCGCTTTTTGTTTTGGGGCAGGGAAGCCTCAGTTGGCGGTGCAGAAATGCTGTTCGCCGTCATTGCCGGTGAACGTGCCGGTACGGGAATTGAAGGTGCGGTAGCGGTCCGAGCAGTATTCGTACCAGTCACGCGTCCACGGCTCGGCATAACGATCGGCGTAGACAACCCTCGGCTCCGCATAGTAGCGGCGGACCGGGGCCGGGCGCACCACTACGTCACGATCGTAGTAACCGTCATCGTAGTAGCGGTCAGCGTAGGGCGGGGGCCGGTCATTGGCCAACGCGCCACCGATCAGTGCGCCGGCCGCGAGGCCGAGGACGCCGGCGGCGATCGCATCGCCATTGCCGTGATGGCCGTGACGGCGCCAGTCACGCGCATCGGCTGCGGGCAAGGTCGCGAGCGTGGTGGCGGCCACGGCAGCGGCCAGGACGGCGGTTTTGAAAATTCGGTTCATCTTGGTCTCCTTCGTGCCGGCCCGTGCAGTTTCGGGGGATGCGGTCCGGCTTTACCAAAGACTAATATGCGACCGTGGCTGAACGGGGGCTGAACGGATTTTGACGTGTTTATTCAAAAAAGACGTCAAAAATCACACGCTCTCAAGGGGCGAAACTGCCCGCCCACAGCCTGAAGCCGGCTCAGCCGACCGACAGGTTGACGGCCTTCGGTCCCTTGCCACGCTTGTCCGGCTCGGTGTCGAATGACACTTTCTGCCCATCCTCGAGACCGGGAAGACCGGACGCCTGCACGGCTGAAATATGGACGAAAACATCCTTCGCGCCATCATCGGGCGTGATGAAGCCGAAGCCCTTGGCATGGTTGAAGAATTTGACGGTGCCGGTCTGCGGCATGGGAAGCTCCTTTGTCCCATAAACTCCAGTCTCGGGCCGGCAAATGCCCGAGAGGAAATTTGTCCTTTATTTTAGCGTCATCGGCAAGAGAAAGTTTTACGGGCAGTCAAAGGGCGTCGCGGCGATCTTCGGGTCCTTGTTTTCATGCCTGTCGTTCCCCCAAACAGGCCACTTTTGGGCGACATGCATTGGTCCGCGTCTTCGGCACGAAAAAGGCACGACGAAGATCGCCGCGCCTTTCAAAATTCAGATCCCTCTCCAAGCCAGGTTCAGGCGTTGGAGCCTCCGTCGCGCGTCAGAGGACGTCCCGATAGCTCAGGCCGCGCGGAGATTGACAGCCTTGGGGCCTTTGCCCATGCGGTCCGGCTCGACGTCGAAGGTGACCTTCTGGCCATCGACGAGCGTGCGCAGGCCCGAAGCCTCGATGGCGGAAATATGGACGAACACATCCTTGGCGCCGCCATCGGGCGTGATGAAACCGAAGCCTTTGGTCGCGTTGAAGAATTTAACGGTGCCGGTCTGGGCCATTGGGGAAACTCCTTCACCCGTTCAGTCTTTGGTGGTTCTGCCCGCCGCCTGGCGCAAAGGGCAGTTCCTGGTGGTTGCTTCGGCAGTCATGCATTGGCGCATGGTCAAAACCCCCCGCCGAAAACGGGGCCGTCAGAGATTCACAGTATCGGGGAAAGGTCGTCCAAAACGTTCCGCTCTCCGGGTCGCAAATGCCCGAACACGGAATTTATCGCACGGAAACGTGATGGTTGCAAGATAGCGCCGCGGGCCGCCGCATTGGCGCATCCCGACGCATGGATCGACTGACCTGAGCATCGATCGGCTCGGCATAGGCTTGCTTGCCGGCCGGGTCATCGGCCAGAGCCGGGCCACGAATGGGCCAGATGTCGAGATGGCCGAGGAGGCTGATGCCGACCACGGCCGAGGCACCGTTTCCGGCTGAAAGGGCTGCAAACGGGGGTTGCAATTGGCAAGGGATTGGCGAGGATCGGCAACCGGGACGCGATCGTGGGAGATCATCATGAAATTTCTGGCGGCAATCTTTTCGCGGCAGGGTTTTGTCATCCTGTTGCTGTCGGCAATTCTTGCCGCCTGCGCCGTCGTCGTCGATGAAGGACCGGGGCCGCGTCCGCGTCAGCCACGGCCAGAACCGCAATATTGCAGCAAGCAGTACGAGCCGGTCTGTGCCCGGCGCGGCGGTGACCGCCAGACCTTCGCCAATGCCTGCCTTGCCGACCGGGCCGGCTATCGCATCGTGCGCGATGGTCCGTGCCGCGACGGCGGTGGCGGTGGCGAAGAGCAGACGTTCTGCACCCGTGAATACGCTCCCGTGTGCGCTCGTCGGAACGGCGAGATGCGGACTTTCCCCAACGCTTGCGAGGCCCGCGCCGCCGACTATCGCATCGTTGACGACGGGCCGTGCTGAGGGGCAGGGCGTATCTTGCCTTTACACCTTTTTGTGGGAGAAAGTGGCCGAGCAAGCTCGGTGCCGCCCGGCAATTCACCGATTGGGCGAGTCGGGAGTCTCGCCGGCTCTTCGGGCCCCCGCAAGGGAGAACCGAGGCGTTCGGTCATATTTCCGTCGGATAGGCTCCATCAGCCGGGCCGGCATAAAGCTCGCTGCCATTGTCGTCGGAAATGCGCAGGCGATCGGGGATTTGCGGCATGGCCAGCGTGTGGAACAGCGCGGTGGCACCCTGCAGCGCGGCGCGCAGGTTCGGCGCTTCCAGCGACACCTTGTCGAGCGTGGCTTCGTCGGCGTCGCGCGACCGATAGAACTCGATGAAGAAGTTCAAGCAAGCCTCCGTGGCAGAGCGTTGCGCGGGCCTGTTATGTCAGTCCGTCGCCTCACATAGGGCGACGGAGAGGGCGCACGAGGCGCCCTGGATGTCAGCTCAGCCCTTCGGCTTTGGCTTCAGGCTGCTCTCGGCCTGCTTGACCGACGAACCGAATGGGGAGGCGGGCTTGGCCACGACCTTGTCCTTCTTCGGCTTGCGCACTTCGCGGTTGCTTCGCTGTTGACCCTTGGACATGGTGTGCTCCTGCTGCGTGTTGGCTTGGCTTTGCGGTGGGGATCTCAGACGGTGACAACCGGGCTGTCGGCAACAACCGGATCGGCCGGTTCGAGATTGTCTTCGGTGGTGACCCGCTCATGGGTCTCCTGCTCACTGCGGATGCGGTATTGCGGCGAGCCGTCCTTGACCGGCAGCCGGCTCTTGATCTGGAACAGTTCGGCGGTCTTCTGGACCAGGCCGGTGCGGCTCTTCATCCGCACGGTCTGACCAATCGCAAACTGGTGCGCGGGCGTGTCGGTGCGCGGGCGCGCATTCTGCTGGAAACGGATCATGCTGCATTCTCCCTGTCGCGCTTCAGCGCTGTTTCGAGTTCGAGGTAATCGATGGCGACAAGCTGGCTGGTGGGCGGGTTTTTCACTGCCCTTGCCGGCAGATGGATGAAAGTGGCGATACGGCGCCAGGCAAGCCGTGACATGCCCTCGATCAGCTCTTCGTCGTGATCGATGTCGTAATCGCCGGCCGGCAGCTGCCCTTCCAGTCCGCCGAGCACGAAAGGTGCCGCGAAATGCGCGATGGAGTGTGTGGTGCGGTCCGGCATTGTCTTAACCTATGCAAAGCAGCGATGCTGAAAGCAAAAAAGCGGGGACGTGCCCCGCTTTCCTATTTCCGGCAGTCGCTGGAAATAAGCCGCTTTCGAGAGCTGCCAGTACATCCGTGGTCAGCGTTCATCGAATTCGGCCGGATCAGATCAATTGCAAATTGGCGGCCGACTCGCGGCCCTTGGTGTCACGCTCCAACTCGAACCGCAGCTTCTGGCCTTCGGCGAGGCCGGGAAAGCCGGCGCGCTCCAGCGCGCTCACATGGACGAAAACGTCCTTGCCGCCATCGGTCGGCTGAATGAAGCCAAAGCCCTTCTGGCCATTGTAGAACTTCACGGTTCCGGTGTTCATGTGGGTCTTTCGAAAAAATGAGACATGGCCGCAGAGCGAATAGGCGCGCCCGGTATCGATGATTGGAATGAGATTGGCGGGTCGAGAACTTCTGACGCCGCGAGATGCCAATTCTGGCCCAAAGCGATCCTGTCTATATAGGCTAATGGGGCTGATTGTTCAAGAAGATTCCTGAAAACCTCGGACGGCGGCAAAAAAATAGATCGCTGTAATTATTTAAAAAATTCTGATATGGATCGGCGACTTTCAAAAAAATGCTTAAATTTACGCTGGGCCGATTGTCCCAGAACTTGCATTTTATTTATTCACGGAAGGAAAAATCATGGTTTCTGTCAGAACCCCGAGAGGCACGACCGTAGCGACGATCATCAAGCCAACCATCATACACGCCGGTGCCGCTGGCCCGACCGGTAAGCCGCTGATCGTCAAGTCGGCGCGGCTGACCATCAGAAGCGATGAGGCGGCAAGGCGAACGATCGCCGATACCGATGGCACCGTGAGGCGGGCCAGACAGGTCGCCGAGACCAACCGCCTGATCTGACCTTCGCCGTTGATGGCAAGGGCGAGATACCAAGCGACGCCTTGAACCCGCCGCGCCGATGGCCTAGACCGCCACAGGCGGACAAAACACGGCAGGTTTCCCATCAACAGAGATCAGAGACGAGCGGCGGGCGCGGGAGCCAGATCTGGCGCTGGGGGTCAGCCACCGCTGGGGCTCGACCAGCGTGTGCAGCAGGCGCTGCAGCTGCATCAGGCCGGACGCCGGCAAGAGGCCGAGGCGATCTACCGGCAGGTGCTGGCGCAAAAGGCCAATCACGCCGCCGCGGCGCATTTCCTGGGGCTGCTGCTGCACCAGACCGGGCGCGGCGCCGAAGGGCTGGACCTGATCGAACAGTCGGTGCGCCTGCAGAGCGGCAATCCGGATTTTCAAAACAATCTCGGTACGGTGCTGCGCGACCTCGGCCAAGTCGCTGCCGCCGTCGACTGCTTCCGCAAGGCGGTGACGCTGCGGCCCGATCAGTTGGCGGCGCGCGACAATCTCGGTTCGTCGCTGAAGCAGCTCGGCCAGTTCGAGGGTGCCGAGGAGATCTATCGCGGCACGGTCGGGCGCAATCCCTTCCATGTCCGCGCCCGCATCGGTCTTGCCGAAACGCTGCAGGAAGCGGGACGCCTGGACGAGGCGCTTGCCGTCTTCCGCGAAGCGCTGGCGATCCGGCCTAAGGATGCCGACCTGCTGCATGGGCTCGGCGTCGGGCTGATGGAAAGGGGCAAGCTCGATGAAGCAGCCGACCTGTTCCGGCAGGCGCTGGCGGTCGATCCCGGCATGGCGAGAGCCTGGCTGATGCTGACGCAGGTCAAGCGCCAGAAGGAGCGCGACAGCGAACTCGCCAGCATGGAGGCTCAGCATGCCAAGACGCCGCAGGACAGCCTGGCGCGCATGCAGTTGTCCTTCGGTCTCGGCAAGGCCAATGACGATCTGAAGGATTATGGCCGGGCCTTCGACTATTTCGCCGAAGGCAATGCGATCCGCCGCAAGGGGATCGACTACGATGCGGCCAAGACGCGGGCCGAGTTCGAGGCGATGACGGCAACCTTCGACGCCGGCTTCTTCGAGAAACACAAGCCCAGCTCAATCAGCGACGACACGCCGATCTTCGTCGTCGGCATGCCGCGCTCGGGCACGACGCTGGTCGAGCAGATCATCGCCAGCCATCCCCAGGTCTACGGCGCCGGCGAGCTCAGCATCCTGAAGACGGCGGTCGGTAAGCAGTTTCCCCTGACCATGAAGGGCGGCTTTCCCGCAGGGATCGCCGATATGCCCGACAAGGCTTTCGCCGAGGCCGGCGAGGCCTATCTCGACATGCTGCACGCCCGCTATCCCGGCTTCAAGCGTGTCACCGACAAGATGCCTGGCAACTTCCTGCTGATCGGCTTCCTGCATCTGATGCTGCCGAAGGCCAAGATCGTCCATTGCGCGCGCGATGCGGCCGCCACCTGCCTGTCGATCTACAAGGTGCATTTCCGTGGCGATAGCCATCGCTATGGCTACGATCTCGGCGAACTCGCCGATTTCCACAATCTCTACACCGACATCATGGCGCATTGGCACACCGTGCTGCCCGGCGTCGTGCATGATGTACGCTACGAGGATTTCGTCGCCGACCAGGAAGGCCAGACGCGGGCGCTGATCGCTCATCTCGGCCTGCCTTGGGACGATGCGGCGCTGTCCTTCCACGAGACCGACCGGCCGGTGCGCACCGCATCCGCCGCGCAGGTACGCCAGCCGATGTATCAGGGCTCGGTCGATCTGTGGAAGCGCTATGGCGACCTGCTGAAGCCGCTGCTAGACAAGCTGGATTAGCGGCCTGGTTACAGTTTAGCCGAAGTCCCCAAGCTTCGTCATCCACGGGCGGAGCAGGCGCGCCTACAGCTCCATGAAGGGCTGGAAGCCACCGACGATCATGCGCTTCATATCGAACGGCATCGGCCCCCAATCGGGTGTCAAGCGCGGGTCTGCCATCACCTTGGCCATGACGGCATCGCGGCTCTCCCGCGATTCATAGACGGCCCAGGAGAAGACGACGATCTCGTCGTCCTTGGCCTGCACGGCGCGCGGGAACGAAGTGACCTCGCCATAGGGCACGTCGTCGCCGATACATTCGACATAGGCGAGCGCGCCATGTTCCCTCCATATAGGGCCCGCGAGGTTGGCCAGCCTCTTGTAGTCCTCGAGATTTGCCTTGGGCACGGCAAGCACGAAGCCATCGACATATGACATTTTGGGTCTCCTCCTGGAAGTTCACAGGGCCTCACCGACGCCAGCCGGTGAGGGGCTTCGCCATTGGCGGCAGATCAGGCTTTCTTCACCGGCGCGTTCATTGCCCACTCGACGCCGAACGGGTCGCGCATATTGCCCCACTGGTCACCCCAGAACATGACCTGGAGCGGCACGGCGACTTCGCAGCCGGCATCGACGGCGCGTTTCCACCAGGCGTCTATGTCGTCGCTGCCGAGGTGAAGCTGCATGGTGTAGCCTTGCGGCTTGACGGCGGGCATCCCGTTTTCGGGATAGAAATCGGAGAGCATCAACGTCGAGCCGTTGATGTGGAGGTGAATGTGCATGGTGCGGCCTTTTTCGTCCGCCGGATAGGCAAAGACCTGCTCGGCGCCGAAGGCCTTCTTATAGAATTCGGCGGCCTTGAAGGCGCCGTCCAGTTGCAGATAAGGGGTCAATCCGCCGAGCACCTTGGCCGCGGGCTGAACGGGGGTCTGATCAGTCATGTCTTGCTCCTCTTCGCGTTTGGCTTGGCCTTGCGGACCGTAGGACGCTTGAGGTGACGGCGATCCTACATGGCCTCGAATTTTTTTCGGACAAACTGGGCGACCGGCGGGCTTGAGCGAGAAGCGTGAAACGAACTTGCGTCGGCGCCCCCCAATGGGGCGATACGCATGACTGACCAGCGGCATAGTTGCCGGCCCCCGGCTGCATGGGTCAGGGTGCTCTGCGAATCCGGGGGCCGTTCCGCGCATCGATCACGATTTCCGGCCAGCCGATGTCCTTGCGCAACTCGATCGGCAGTGAAAGGAGGGCGCGCTCGCTGCGATAGCGGGCGCGGGCTTCCATGTAACGGGTGGTGATGCGGCCTATGGATGACAGGGTGAACATGATGCTTTGTCCTCGGTTGAAGCCGGCATCATTGTGTCGGCATTCCAAGGACGCGGTGCGTGGCGATCATCCGACAGACGGTCGAAAATTTTTGCGGCCACTGCAGGCGGCTCGATGCGGACTGCTGTGGAGCGCCTTGTATCAAGCAGCAGTTTCTAACCGCTCGATCGTCTCAAGGTCGGCTTTCTTGGCCTCTCCTTCCACGGCCAGATCGTAACTCGCCTGCATGTTCATCCAGAACTGCGGCGTGGTTCCGAAGAATTTCGCAAGACGTAGCGCGGTATCGGGCGTTACCGGTGTCGTCTCGCCGGCGAGGCGCTCGATGCGCGTGCGCGGCACATGCAGCTTTTTGGCCAGCGTGTAAGGCTTCAGGCCAAGCGGCACGAGATATTCCTCGCGGAGGATTTCTCCCGGATGAATAGGTGGGTTGATGTTCAGCATTTTGAAAACCTCAATGGTAGTCAGTTATCTCGACATCCTCGGCTTGTCCGTCCACCCAGCGAAAGCAAATGCGAAACTGATCGTTGATGCGGATCGAATGCTGACCGGCACGGTCGCCTTTTAGCGGCTCAAGCCGGTTGCCGGGAGGCGTCTTCAGGTCGGATAGTTCGGCGGCATTGTCGATCATGAACAGCTTCCGCTGGGCTGATCGAACAAGGTCCGACGGGAACCCCTTCGGAGCCTTGCCGTTCGAAACGGCCTCGCTGGTCTTGTCCTTGAACGAGCGTATCATCTGTCGTATCCGATCAGCGTACCTTCGCATGATACGCTTCGTAAAGTCAAGAAAACGTCTCGTGTTATGATACGAATTTTGACCTGTTATCGGCAGGCTGAAATTTCACAGGCATGGATATCGTCCCGCCACCAAAATCGTCAGCCGCCCGCTTCCGCTACCGAACGGAAGAAATCCTCCGGGTCCTCGACTTCGGTCAGTTTCCGCTTGTCGATCAGCCAGAAGCGGTTGCCGATGGCGCGGATGAAGGAGCGGTCGTGCGAGGCGAGCACGCAGCTCGCCTGATGCGCCAGCAGCTCGGCTTCCAGCGCTTCCTGGCCGTCGATGTCAAGATGGTTGGTCGGCTCGTCGAGCAGATAGAAGTTGGGATTGGCTAGCCTGAGCGTCAGCATCATCAGCCGCGCCTTCTGGCCACCGGACAACACGCCGATCTTTTTCTCCTGCATCTCGATGACCACGCCGGCGCCGGCCAGCAGCGACCGTGCACGCTGCTCGCCGACATCATAGCGGCGCGAGACCAGCGCCAGCGGTGTGTCGGCGCCGCTGATGCCGGACAGCGCCTGGTCGCTGTAGCCGAGCACCGTGGACGGCGTCACCTTCACATTCCGCACCGTGTCCGGTTCGACGATGGCATTGCGGATCAGGGTAACGAAGCGCGACTTGCCGACGCCGTTGCGGCCGAGCAGGACGATACGATCGCCCTGGCAGATGTGGCGCTTGCCGGTCCTGAACAGCAGCGTGCCGTCGGGTGTTTCGACGGCCGCGTCGTCGAGCGTGACCAGCACCTTGGCGTGGGTGCCGCGATTGGCCAGCCTGATTGCACCGGCCGATTTCTCGCGATGCCCCGGAGCCGCCGCCTCTTCCAGTCTTTCCGCGCGCTGGTTGAGCTGCTTGGTCTTCACCGTCAGCAGATCGCTGCCCGAATTGATGCCGATGTTGTTGAGCTTGGCCGCCTGCCGGCGCAATTGCTGCGCGACCTTCATGTCGCGCTGGAACTTGCGCTCCGCCGAGGCGTCGACATCGTCGAGCGCCTGCCTGGCGCGGGAATAGGGCAGGGCAAACACCGGCGACTGCTCCGGGCGCAGGAACAGCGTCCGGTTGGTGGTGGCGTCCAGAAAGGCGCGGTCGTGGCTGGCGATCACCACCGGCACCTCGCGCGGCAGCGTGTTGAGCCAGCTTTCCAGCTGACTGATGCGGGCAAGGTCGAGATGGTTGGTCGGCTCGTCGAGCAGCAGCACGTCCGGATCGGTCACCCAGACGCGGGCGATCAGCGCCAGCCGCTGCCAGCCGCCGCTCAGCGCCTGCATCTGCCGTTCGCGCATCGGCTCAGGTACATCGAGCGAGTCGAGAACCACGTCGACGCGCCACAGCTCGCTGTCGGCCTGCTCGGCCGGCAAGGCATCGGCCACCACCTGATGGAAAGTGTGGCTCAGAAGGGCAGGGGCAACGGACTGTTCAACATGGCCGACGCGCAGGCCGCGCGTGCGGGTGATGTCGCCGGAGGTCGGCTCCATCTCGCCGGTCAGGCATTTCAGCAAGGTCGACTTGCCGCGGCCGTTGGCGGCGACGATGCCGAGCCGATCGCCAGTGCCGATGGTGAGGTCGAGGTTGGAAAACAACGGCGCGCTCATGGTGACGCCGAGGGATTTGAGGCTGATCAGGGCCATTTTGATTTCTCTGGTCTTGGCCGCCTCTTTGTCGGAGCATGATCTTTTCCGAAAACCGGTTCCCACTTTTCGGGATCATGCTCTAGCGGCTCAATGCACTTTGACGGTGTGCGTGCCGGCCATCAGGCTCGGCGTTGCTGCACCACGAAGGGCAGACCAAAAAATCGAAGCGGGAAACCCCGGACCGTCCCTGGTCAGCCCTGCAAGAAAGCTCGCAGGGCGGAAATCGGGCCACGCTGACGATGGTGACGAGAAAAATCGAACACGTGAGCCCTCCTTTCAAGACGTTCGAGTGTGCGGACTGACTACACCAAGGGCGTGGCGGAAGGCAAGGCTACCGCTTTCACCCGGCGCGGGAACGGATCGAGCACCAGTATGCAGCCACCGATGATCGCGACTGCGCCTAAGCCCTGGATTACGGTCAGCGACTCCCCAAGCATGCTGGTGCCGACCAGCACCGCGATCACCGTAACGGCGAATTCGACGCTGATCGTCCTGGTCGCGCCTATACTGGCAACCAGCCGAAAATAGACGATGTAGGTCGACGCGCTCATCACGCAGGAGAGGACGGCGAGATAGAGAAAGTCGATGGCCCGAGGCATCGCCGGCACCGGTACGGCGAGAAGCAATGGCAGCGTCATCAGGCCGCCTAATAGGAACGCGGCACTGGTGAGTTCCCACGAGCCGGCCGAGCCCAGATGTCGGTTTGCGTAATTGCTGCCGAAGGCGGCCGAGAAGGAACTAAACAGCGAGGCGGCGCAGCCGAAAGCGAAGGATGCGGTGATCGGCACCGCGGGAAAACCGACCAGGACGATGATGCCCAAGGCGCCGAGCAGCAGTCCGGCCAGCCCGCGAACGGTGATGCGCTCAAGCCCCCATAGCTGGCCGAGGATCATCGAGAACAGTGGGATCGCGGCAACAAGGATGGCCGCCACCGCCGTGCCGATGCGCGGGGTGGCATAGGATAGGCCGACAAGCTGCGCGGCAACCGTCGTCGCGCCGACAACGGCGAAGCGCCGCCAGCCGGCGCTGAAATCGAGCCGGCGTCGGGTCGCGGCGGCAAGCAGCAGGAGCGTGATGCCGGCGATCAGCGACCGCAAGGTGACCGCGCCGACCCAGCCGAAGGCGTGCACCACCTTGAGCAGCACAAGGAACGACAAGCCCCAGGTGACGGCCAAGAAGATATAGGCGGCGATGTCTTTGGGTTTCATTGTGCGGGCGGCCGTTTCTTGCAGTTGGAAGCGGAGAAGCTGCCGTGGCCCGTATCGTTTCGACTGGCAACTGACAAGGGTGGGGCGTGGTCCAGCCAGTCGACAGTGTGACCCCAAGCTCTACCGTCCCGGTCTGCCTGTCTTCCCCGGCCGGCGCTTCTCCCGGCGGACATCGCCTGGATCCTCGTATGAGCCGATGCCGGCGCGCTCACGCTTGACCGGCTTGTCACCCTCGATCGGCGTCTCTGTTCGCCGCACGGTCATCTCATCGAGTGAGTTCTTCTTGAACAGCGGCTTGGTGGCGTCGCCGGGAATGCCGAAGTCGGAACCGTGCGCCTCTTCGGCCGACTGCTTCTTGAACAGCGAGCGCGACACCGCACCGGCCGGCGTCGGCATATCGGTGCCCGGCCCCATGGCGTCGAGCGAGGGTTTGGTGAACAGCGGCTTCTTCACCGGCACGGCGCCGTCGGCGCCCATTTCGTCGAGATCAGGCTTGCGGAAGAGGTTGGGCCGGGCAGCCTTGGCCGTTTCTTCGGCGGCACGTGCTTCGTCGAGCTTGCGGAAACGGTCCTGTTCCTCTGATGTACGATGTTTGGCCACGCCCTTGTTGTGCTTGCCCTTTTCACGGCCCGAGACCGGGCTTTCCATGTCGGCGTATTTGGCCAGCGGGTCTTCGGAAATCGACAGTTCCATCTCGCGCAGCCGCTTGATCTCGTCGCGGATGCGGGCCGCCTTCTCGAAGTCGAGATTGGCGGCGGCGTCGCGCATCTGCTTCTCCATGGCATCGAGATGGGCTTTCAGGTTGTTGCCCATCATGGCGCCGGCGCCGTCGGTGAACTGCGAGATGTCGGCGCGGACGTGGTCCTTCTCGTAAACCGAATCCAGAATGTCGGAGATGCGCGACTTGACCGATTCCGGCGTGATGCCGTTGGCCTCGTTCCACTCCATCTGCTTCTCGCGGCGGCGGTTGGTCTCGGCCATCGCCCGTTCCATCGAGCCGGTGACCTGGTCGGCATAGAGGATGACCTTGCCGTCGACGTTGCGGGCGGCGCGGCCGATGGTCTGAATGAGCGAGGTCTCAGAACGCAGGAAACCTTCCTTGTCGGCATCGAGAATGGCGACGAAGCCGCATTCGGGAATGTCGAGGCCTTCGCGCAAAAGGTTGATGCCGACCAGCACGTCGAAGGCGCCAAGGCGCAAATCGCGCAGGATCTCGATGCGTTCCAGCGTGTCGATGTCGGAGTGCATGTAGCGGACGCGGATGCCTTGTTCGTGCAGATACTCGGTCAGGTCCTCGGCCATGCGTTTGGTCAGCACCGTCACCAGCGTGCGATAGCCGGCCTTGGTGGTGTCACGGATTTCGCCGACGACATCGTCGACCTGGCTCTTGGCCGGGCGTACCTCGACAGGCGGGTCGATCAGCCCGGTCGGGCGGATGACCTGTTCGGCGAAGACGCCGCCGGCTTGTTCCATCTCCCAAGCGCCCGGGGTTGCCGAAACGGCGACGGAGAGCGGGCGCATGGCATCCCATTCCTCGAAGCGCAGCGGCCGGTTGTCCATGCAGGACGGCAGGCGGAAACCGTATTCGGCCAGCGTCGCCTTACGGCGAAAGTCGCCGCGATACATGCCGCCGATCTGCGGCACGGTGACGTGGCTTTCGTCGATGAAGACCAACGCATTGTCGGGAATGTACTCGAACAGTGTCGGCGGCGGATCGCCCGGCTGGCGGCCGGTGAGATAGCGCGAATAATTCTCGATGCCGGCGCAGGAGCCGGTGGCCTCCAGCATCTCCAGGTCGAAGCGGCAGCGCTGCTCCAGCCGCTGCGCCTCCAGCAGCCGACCAGCCCGTTCAAGTTCCACCAGCCGGTGCTTGAGCTCTTCCTTGATCGACTTGATCGCCTGGTTCAGCGTCGGGCGCGGCGTCACATAGTGCGAATTGGCGTAGATCTTGACGCTTTTCAGCTCGCCGGTCTTCTGGCCGGTCAGCGGATCGAATTCGGTGATCTGCTCGATCTCGTCGCCGAACATCGAAATGCGCCAGGCGCGATCTTCCAAGTGGGCCGGGAAGATCTCGATCGTGTCGCCGCGCACGCGGAACGAACCGCGGACGAAGTTGATGTCCTGCCGCTTGTACTGCTGGGCAACGAGATCGGCGAGCAGAGCGCGCTGGTCGAGCCGGTCGCCGATCTGCATTTGGAAGGTCATCGCCGTGTAGGTTTCGACCGAGCCGATACCGTAGATGCAGGACACCGAGGCGACGATGATGACGTCGTCGCGCTCGAGCAGAGAACGCGTCGCAGAGTGACGCATGCGGTCGATCTGCTCGTTGATCGAGGATTCCTTCTCGATGAAGGTGTCGGTGCGCGGGACGTAGGCTTCCGGCTGGTAATAGTCGTAATAGGAGACGAAATACTCGACGGCGTTTTCGGGGAAGAATTTCTTGAACTCGGAATAAAGCTGGGCCGCCAGCGTCTTGTTCGGCGCCAGGATCAGCGCGGGGCGCTGCGTCTCCTCGATCACCTTGGCCATCGTGAAGGTTTTTCCGGAGCCGGTGACGCCGAGCAGCACCTGGGTGCGGTCGTTGTTGGCGACGCCTTCGACCAGATCCTTGATCGCTGTCGGCTGGTCGCCAGCCGGCTCGAAGTCCGACACCATCTTGATGGCGATGCCGCCTTCGGATTTCTCCGGACGGGCAGGGCGGTGCGGCGTCCACAGCACGCCGTCCTTGTGCAGCGGATTGCCGGACTCGATCAGCGCCGACAGCGCGGCGACGGTAGCGGTGACGCTGCCCGAGGCCATCGTCTCGGCGTCTTCCAATGAAATGTCGAGACCGGCGACCGGATTGAGGCCGGCTGCCGTGCGCTCCCTGGCTGATGCCGCGCCACCCATCGAGGTGCCGCGCGCGCTGCGCCCCGGCGAGCTTGAGCGCTCAGGTATCTTCTTCGATGGCTTCGGTGGTTTGCCACCATCGCCCTTGCCGACGAGACGTCCTTCCTTTTCGGCTTCCTGCTCGATCTGTTCGGCCCAATCCGCGATCGAACCGGTCAGCGGCGTGCCCGACAACTCCGGCTGGGGCATCTCCGCGAAGCTGCCTCCGTGCAGCGGCTCGGAGGCGTCGAGGAAATCGGTCAGCGGACTGCGCCGCTTCGGTGCGGCGCGGTCGTCATTCGCCGTCGGCGGCGTTTTTTTATCGGGAGATCTGGCCATGTCCCGAATATGGGATTTCCTGGCCAAAATGGAAAGAGCGCGGTGGGTAGAGGCGTACCGGACAATGCGGCTCCTGACAGTAGGCTGTCAGGAGCCGGCGGGAAGGTGCGGCCGAATGCCTGTAGGTACTACGCGCCCCTGGCGGCGGATGCGACTTGCGTCGGCGAAGACGACAGGCGCGGCACCACAACGAGGCGTTTGATTTTGCCCTTCTTGAAGGCGGCGAGGAAGCGCGCATAGTCCTTGAAGGCGACGCAACCGCTCGACTGGGCGTAGCGGCCCCGAAGCAGATAGGTATGGGCCAGGAAGCCGTCGCGATTGTATTTGTTGCGGCCATCGACCGGTGTCAGGCGCAAGGCCTCCACACCATGAAAGCGCGACTCGCGCAGCGACAGATTGTAGGTGTTGGGCGGTGTCGGTCCGCGGTTCTTCTGGTCGGCATAGCGAGGCTGGTCCACCATGGCGCCGACGCCCGAATGCGCCTCGAGCCTCGAGCCGTCAGGCATGTAAACGGTCCCGGCGCTGATGTCGTAGACGGCGACGCCATTGCTGGCTCCGCTCCTGGGGTTCGGTGAATTGAACAGGTTCTTGAATGCCTTGCCGAGGCCACCCGAAGGCGTGTCCGGCTTGGCATAGGCCAGCACGTTGCCGCCATCGGCCGGCCGTCCTTGCCGAGCCGGTTTGGCCGGTTGGTCAGTCTGGACCTGCTGGACGGTCCCGCGAGCTGGATTCGGCTGCTGGACAGGCTTCGGCTGCTGAACAGGTTTGGACTGTTGTGCAACCTCGGGTTGCGGCTCTTCGATCCGAGGGCGACGGGTCGGCAATGGCACATCGTCGGTGAGCGCGTCCGGCAGCGAGGCGGCGTCGCCGGGCTGTCCCTGCTGAGTTTCGACAGGCGAAACCGCGACGTCAGCCGACGAATCCTCGATTGGCAGCGGTGAGGCAAACGCTTCGTCGTCGACCGGCAGCGACTGCACGAGGGCCAGCGCCAACTGCGAATTATCCGGCGTCGTCGCGTCCGACTGGGCAAAGCCCATCGGTTGCGGCGCGGTCTGAACGACGACCGAGCCGGTATCCAGCCGGGCGAAGCGTTCCGCCTCCGGAGCCGGCATGTCGTCCGACAGACTGGCCATCACCGTGACGGATGGCACCAGCGACGCCTCGGCAATTCGCGGCGCGACGGTGGAAATCACGGGACGGGCCTCTGCGGCGACGACGGGCTTTCCGGCGCCGGCAAAGGCAGCGGCGAGCTTCATCGGCGAAAGCGACGCTTCCATGCGCTCGAAACGCTCCTGCGACCTCGACTTCGCATCAGTGGGAACGGGCTTTGCCTGCGCCACGAGGCGCGCGGATTTCTCCGCCCGCGGGCTCAACCGGGCAAGCTTGAAGCAACTGGCGCCGCACTGCACGGCATGGTCGTGAAGGGCCTGCGTGCCACCATGGGCATTGGCAAGGGCGAAGGGTGCTCTCAGAAAATGCTGCTTGATCGGATCGGCAAGGGCGAACGAACCCGGCATCGACAGGCTCCGCGGCAGGCTACCTGATGTCGCCGACAGCGAGGCGCCGACGGAGCTGAGGCCGACCATGGTGCCGATCAGCCACAGGCCAACGGCAGCGCTGATGCCGGGCACGGCGACCCAGCGGACGATCCGTTCAGGAGTGAAGGAAGAGGAACATGGCGCGTCGCAGGCGGTCACGCCGTCCCTACGCTCGTCCCCGGAATTTTTTTTACGCAACAACGCCATGCAACCAATCTTGCTCCAACCGGTTTCCCCCGTACGTGGCCTTGAGAGCCGCGACGACCATTCTGTGAGTGATCCCAGGTGGTCCCCGACGCGTTTGCCGCGTCTGTCGTTGGTTGCCGATTGCTTCAAAATATGGACAAAGTTGGTTAATTAATCCCTCTCAAAACCAACGACGAGATGTGGATTTAGGTCAAATCAGGCCTCGTCCACGGCCAGGAAAGTGGTGTTGTTGCCTCTCCGACGTCGTTTTGCTGCCCGCTTTTGATCGCCGAGTCAAGCAAAACAGCCGTTTCTAAATTTTTTCGCGGCACCTTCAGCGATAAATGCAACGAAGCGACCGCCGGTGAAAATTGCCCAAATAGGCGCCTGTCTCAGGTAAAACCGTTGCCTGCTTGTCACAATTTCTTCGCCTGGACGGCCGCCTTGAGTGGCACCCTCAATTGAACCAAAGCGCAAACGTCAGAAACCCGCCGCCGCCGAACTGGCGCTGGATCTGGTCGAAATCGTCGCTGGTCAGGATCCTGCCGCTTTCGAGATAGGGCGCGATGGCCGGGCCTGTGATCGACAACACCAGGTCAAAGTTTTTTGGCTCGTCGAAGAAGCGCTTCACGTTGATGCCCTTATCGGTGATGCGGAAATGCGGCAGCAGCACGCGGCCTTCGAGGAGATCCTCGGCCATGGTCAAGGCGGCGAGCCAGGCCTGCACCTGCTCCTCGCCGACTTCGAGGCCGGTGAGCGGGTTCTCGCCCTTCTGCCGCGGTCCCGGCAGCCATTCGCGGTCATTGTCGGTCTCGGCGCGGATCGCCTTCCAATCCTCGCGCGACAGCCGGATCATTTCCAGCAGATGACGGCGTGCCGCTTGCCGGCGCTCGGGTTCGACCACCGGCCAGTTGACGAGATGCACCAGCGAGATGAAATCGGCGATGCGCCACTCCGACGAGAATATGCTGCTGCCCGTGTCGCCGGCCGGCGGCACCAGGATATCCTGCAACGGCAGCTTGGCGCGCGGGAACAGCATGTGGAAGGACCCGTCGAAGGTGCTCCTGAAATCATGCGCCAGCCAGAAATCGGCCTGCGCCATGAGGAATTCGGCATAGCCCTGCAGCCAATAGCCATCGGCGCGATCGAAGCGGAAGGTCAAAGAGGGGGCTGCATCGTCTGGCGCGCTGCCGCCGCGCGACAGCGAGGCCATGATGGCGGCCATGCTTTCATCAGGCGCGATGGTGCCGTCCTCGTTGAGATCGATGCCGGTATGGGTGAGATCGATTGCCATGCCGGTATCGGCGCCCGCCGGCACCGACGCAAACGTGGCGGCGGATTTTTCGAGCCGGTCGCGGAAGGCGACCAGAATGGCGCGGAACTGCTCGTAGGTCAGCGGTTCGGGGTTCGGATTGTCGGGCACCGGCAGCCGCATCAGCGGCAGCATGAAGGATTGCGGGCTTTCGAAGCCATGACGGTGCAGGCCGCCGGCCAGGATTTCCAGTGCGGTGAAGAACTCGCCGGCGCCGGCGGCGTAAGCTGATGCCGGGTCTTTTGGCGCGGCGGCCTCCAGCGTCGACAGGGCGCTGTCGCGCGCGGCCACGGTCTTCGCCTCGAACAGAGCGGATGCCGCTTCGGGCATAGCCGCCGTCGCGGAAGACAGCGGCACAATCAGCATGAAAGCGGATGTCAGCAGGCTTGCCAGTCGTGTCATCTTTCCCCCCAAATATTTGTCGCGCGGAACAAACATACACCATTTGCAGCGTCGCGCTTCAACCCGTCCCGAGGACGGTCTACACAAGGCAAACAATTGGGCGCCGCGTGTCGAATTATCCGTTTTCCTACAAGCTGTCCTGGCTGCCGCGTTTTCTGAAGCCCTCGCTTGCCGGCGGCGCGCAAGACTTTGCGCCGATGGCGGGAACGCTGATGAATCCGCCACCAAGGGAGGCAGTGCGGCTGGCCTTCGTCGGCGACATCTCGGCGGTGGCCAACCGCACCGCGCCGGACTGCGACCCGGAGGTCAAGAGGCTGCTCGGAGCTGCCGATGTGGTGATCGGCAATTGCGAAAGCCCTGTCGTGGACAGACCAAGCGCGGCGCTGGGCACGAGGCTCGGCACGCATCATGCGATGAGCGAGCGGTTCCTGGCCGAGGCGTTGGCGGCGGCTGGTATTGCGCGCGAAAGGCTCGTGCTGTCACTGGCCAACAATCATGTGCTCGACCAGGGCGTCGCCGGTTTCGACGAGACGGTCGCGGCGCTGCAGCGGCTCGGCATCCGCACGGTCGGCCAGGCCGCCAATGGTCCGGTGGTGCCTGTCCAGGCCGGGCCGCTGGATATCGGCTTCGCCGCCTTCACGCTGTGGCGCAACGCCGATGAAAACCTGTTCGCCGGGCGCGTATCGATGGACAGCGATCCGGCCGGCTGGCCGCGCTATGGTGTCGATCTTCTTTGTGCCGTGCCGCATTGGGACTGGGAGTTCCGGCATTTTCCGCGCGCCGAGACGCGGGCGCTGGCCAGGCGGCTGGCCGGGCAAGGCGTCGGGCTGATCGCCGGCCATCACGCCCATGTCGTGCAGCCGGTGGAAAAGATCGACGGGACGATCGTCGCTTACGGGCTCGGCGATTTCCTTGGCACCGCCTTTGCGCGCCAGACATGGCCGGGCCGCATCGGAGGAATCTTCGTCGTCGATGTCAGCGCCGATGCCGGCACACGCGGCGCCATCGCGTCTTACCGGCTGCATCCCTTCATGCGCGTGCGCGCCGGCGACCATGAGCGGCTGGTGTTGGTGGAAAGGTTGAAGGGGCGAATGCGCGGCAGGGTGGAAGGTCGGCTGCGGGTGATATTTCCTTCTCCCCCAGGCGAAGAAGGTGTCACCGCTTAACCGTCTGGCGGCCCCTGCAAAACCGGCTATCATGCGCCGGCAGAGGCAGGCTTGCGGGGTGGCGATGGAAACAGCGGATTTCATGCCTGGCGCCGCGGTGATTGCCGGTATCCGGAAAGACATCGAGGCCTATGAGGCGGCAAGGGCCTCCGCGGCCAGCCAAGTGCGCTGGCGGGTGCCACTGTTCGTCGGCCTTGTGCTGGTGTTCGTGGCGCTGGTCGCCTGGCTGTTCAACAAGGTCGCCGACCCCAACGAGCAATGGTTCTCGACGCCACATGTGTTTCTCTATGGCATCGGCTTGGTGGCTTCGAGCGTGCTCTACTTCCAGGCCATGCAACCGGCGACGCGGCTGCAGCAATCGTTCCGCGAGACGCTGCTGCCAATCATCTTCGGCTTCATCGCGGATATGCGTTACCAGCATGGAGGGAGGCCGAACTCTTTCGACCGGCTGCCGCGCGAGGCGGTCGGCGCTTTCAACAAGCAGTCGTTCGACGATGTCGTTTCGGGCCGTTACGAAGAGTTTCCGTTCGAGCTTTACGAAGCAGAACTGCGAGTAGGGTCGGGCAAGGATTCATCGAGAGTCTTCAAGGGTGTCATTGTCGCTTTCGAAGCGATCGAGCCGTTCCCGGGGGTATTGGTGGCGACGCGCCGGACCAATGCGGTCGTCGGCTTCTTCCGCGGCATGTTCGCCAGCAAGATGCAGGACTTGTCGTGCGGCGTGCCTGAACTCGACGCCGCCTATGAATTCCGCACCGACAATGCCGAGGCGGCGCGGCCGCTGGTGACAGGCCGCCTGGCGCAGGCACTGAAATGGCTGGGCGAAACCTGGCCGGACGACCCGGCCCGCGTCGCGCTCAACGGCAGCGATGGTTTCCTGCTGCTGCCGCAGACGAAGAACTTCTTCGAACTGCCGGATATTTCGGTGCCGCTCGACTACACCACGCATGTCGCGCCGATGATATCAGACATGGGCGCGATGCTGGCGACGGCGGCGCTGGTGCGCAAGGTCGGCGCGAAGGACGAGATCGGTTAATCGCTGTCAGCAGTCGAAGCCGTATTGGTCGCGCATGAAGTCTGCCTCTTCTTTCGACATTTTCTTGAACATCACACAGACGGTGAAGCTGCCGATCTGATGGCCGCCGCGTGTGTATCCCCAGTCGGAAATATCGCTCCTGGTGAATTCTATGTTCTGCCCCAGGACGACGTTGTGCACTCCCTCCGGCTGGTTTGCCAATATGCCGACAAAGCCGGTTTCGGTGCGTCGGAACGGGATGACCCAGAAGTGTTCGCTGACATTCCCGTCCCGCACCTTGACCTTCAGTTTGAACCTGTCCGTGCCGGAGGGAGGAGCCTCGGACAGTGCCAGGAAGTCGTCCAGGCTGGCGAGTGCCTGCGCGGTCGCCGCCGCCATCTCTGGATCGTCGGGAGTAAAGATAACCGTCTTGTCGTCGCCTGGATCCGCGCCTTGTGCACCGGCCGATCCCGGAGCAAGCGCCAGCATCAGGGACATCATGGTCCGGACTGCGAGTTTCATGGAAGGCCCCCCTCACCGTGGTCGCAGCCATCATGGTGCATCCATTCCGGGTTTGCAACCGGAGCGCGAGTTTCATCCGCTTCAAGCGATGGTCGAGCCGACAATGGTTCATATCGATATCGATTTTCTGACGGAACGTTCTTCCGCGCGACCACTATGGTTTTTGCCAGCAGGCCGCGCTATCCCTTGGCCACGGGGGATACTCATGGCTGACGAACAAAAGGGATTTCGGCTGTCGCGGCGGCTGTTGCTGGGTGCGGCTGTCGTCGGCGGCGCGGTGCTGTGGGGCGGCAACACGGTGGCGCGGCTGGCGCGCGGGCCTTTGGGACCGAAGAACGCGGGCCGCATCGCCGATATCGACGGCATCGCGCTGCCGCTGAAGCCGCTGGAGAGTGCGCCGGCGTTTGACGCGTCGCTGCCCTGGTCGGCAAAAGGCGGCGACATCAACGATGCCAGCGGTCTCTCGAAGACGCCGGTCTATGGCGTGGTCGAAGTCAGCAAGGAGGAGCACATCGCCAAGGCGCTGGCCTTCGCGCGCGCCAATGGCTTGAAAGTGTCGCTGGCGGCCATCCGTCATTCGATGGGCGGGCACGCCTTCGACGACAATGCGCTGGTACTCGACCTCAGAAAATTCAACAAGGTGACGGTCGACGCCGCGGCGAAGACCATGACGCTGCAGCCGGGCGCGCGCTGGCACGATATCCAGAACCTCTTGCATCCGCGCTTCGCGGTGAAGGCAATGCAGTCCACCGACATCTTCTCGGTCGGCGGCTCGCTGTCGGTCAATGCGCACGGCATGGATCATCAGGCGGGTTCGGTGGCGAGCTCGATCCGCTCGATGCGGGTGATGCTTGCCGACGGGTCGGTGACGACCTGTTCGCCTGCCCAGAACACCGATCTGTTCCGCCACGTCGTCGGCGGCTACGGCCTGTTCGGCGTGGTGCTCGAAGCCACGCTCGATATCGTCGACAACGCCGTCTACCGGACCTCTCGCGAAATCATCAAATCCGACGATTTCCCGAAATTCTTCGCCGAGGTGCTGGAGCCGAACAGGGCGATCGGCCTGTTTTACGGCCATCTGTCGACGGCGCCGCGCAATTTCCTCGAGGACATGATCGTCTACCGTTATGACAAGGTGGCCGAGCAGCCGCCGGCGGATCAGCCCGCGATCGGCGAGCCGGGTTCGGTCGGGCTGAAGCGCGTGATCATCAACATGGCGAAATGGGGCAGCCTGTTCCAGGAGCTGAAGTGGTTCACCGAAAAGACGCTGGAGCCGAAATTCGAGAGCTGCACGGTGGCTCGCAGCTCGGCCATGGCCGAAGGCGAGGCCTGCCTCGTCACCCGCAATAACCCGATGCACGATTCAGTGCCGTATCTGTTCAACGACCTTTTGGATGAGACAGACATCCTGCACGAATATTTTATTCCACGCGCCGCCTATAATCCATTCATCGCGGAAGCCCGCGATATTCTGCGCAACCAGACGCTGCCGGTGCTCAATGCTTCGGTGCGCATCGTCCACAATGAGGATGTCGCACTGACCTACGCGCCGGAGCCGGCCTATTCGCTGGTGCTCTACATCAACCAGCCGACCGATGCCGACGGCAACGCCAGGATGCGGGCGCTGACCCGAGCGCTGATCGATGTGACCATCAAGCATGGCGGCCGTTTCTTCTTGCCCTACCAACTGCATTATACGGCCAAGGAGTTGCTGGCCTCCTATCCCGAGTTGCCGGCCTTCCTGGCGGCGAAGCGGCAATATGACCCGACGGAACTGTTTTCCTCGACCTTCTACCGTGCCATCAAGGCGCTGAGCGGGGTGGCGTAAAAAGCAGGAGAACAGCCATGCGCATGGTATCGGCGGCGGCACTCACCCTCATTGCGCTGTGCGCCGGACCTTCGGCAGCCGAGGATCTCAAGGCCTTCAAGCTGACGATCGACGGCGTGACCGTCGATATCGATCCCGGCGAGAGCACAAGCATGACGCTGCCCGGCGGCAGAAAGAGCAAGGTGACGCTCGAGCGCAACGACTTCGCCACCTTTTCCGGCGGCGATTTCTCCTTCGTCCATCCGAGCGATATTTCGGTGACCAAGACCGACCTTGGCGAGAACATCACGCAGTATCTGATGGCGTCGGCGCTGGGCACGATCGTTGTCGTGCAGGAATACGGCAAGATGAATCCGGTGTCGCTGAACCAGCTGATGCTGCAGGAGATGACCAAGGAATCGGTGCAGGCCGGTGCCACGCTTACGCAGGAGCCGACGACGCGCAAGCTCGCCGACGGCAAGGAATTGACCGGCATAAAGGCTGTCGTGAAGACACGCACCGACACGGCTGATTTCGAGATCGTCGGCTTCGGCGTTGCCGATCGGGGGCTGCTGTTCATCACCCGCATTGCCGGCGAGGACGTGGCTACCGAAAAGCCGCTGATCGACAAATTCTGGCAGAGCCTGAAGGTGAAGTTGTAGCTGTAGGGACTACAGCCCCTTCGGCACCAGTCCGGCCAGCCAGCTTACGGAGCGTTTCGCTGCGTCGGCGGTCGCGGAAGCGGCGCGGCCAAGGTCGGTCTTGACCACGGCGTAGCCGTTTTTCGTGCGATAGAGCACGCCGGTTCCGCCGTCGACCACCTGTTCATAGGCGACGGGCCGGGCGGCGTCGGCTTCCATGGCCGTCGTCGGCGAACCGACCGGGACGCTCGGCCGGTGGCTCAATTCAGGCGGCAATGGACTTTCGGTTCTGACAATCCGGCTGGCTGGCTTCAATTCCGGGCGCGACGCGGTCGCGGCCAGCTGCGAGGAGGACGACGAGCCCTTCGTGCGGCAGATGCCGGAGACGAGCGGATAGTTGAAATTGCGCTCGTGCAGCATCTGGCTTTTCATCGCGGCCTCGCACTCGGCGACGGTCGACCACTTGGCCGGCGTCTCACCGATATATTCGCACAGCTTGGCATCGCAGTCGCAGCCGACAATGGTCATGGCGACAAGGGCGGTCTTGATCACGGTCTCGTCCCTTCGAGATGCCCCCCGGCAACCCATTCAGGTTGATGTCGTGATCCCAAAACCGGATTCCACTTTTGGGCGACATGCAACACTCCATCGCGCGCGAACAAGGCGGGATTTGGCCGCGATTGTGGAATGGGCGTGGCGGAGCGCTCGAAACGCATAATCCTGGCCGGGCGTGGCCGAAAGGCCTCAGTAGTCATAGACATGTTCAAGCCGGGCGCCCGACTTGATCAGCGCCGGCAGCACGAGATGCAGCTTGCGCACGGCGACGACCATGCCGGTGCGGCGCGTTGCCGGATCGGCCGGCAGAGGATAGCTGAACAGGATGCGCATACCTTCGGGGATGGCCATCGAGTCGGTGGAGAGCATGGTGACCATGATCTCGTCGTTGCCGCCGATCTCGACGAACGACACGCCCTTGTCGATCAGGCGCGGAATCATTTCGGTGAACACCTGATAGCGCTTGGTGACGAAGATGGTGCCATCGGCGCCTAGGTCGCGTTCGAGCAAGGTGTCTGGCTCGTCGCGCGTGGCTTCACCGACCGGCCCCTTGGCCCAGACATGGATGTCGAGGAAGGCGGGGTTGGTCGTGGCGGCGAGGGCCTTTTTGATCAGGTCGGCGTAGCCTTGCTTGATGGTGTCGGCGAGGCCGAATGCCAGCTTGCGTTCGCTGGTGCGAATGGAACTGTCGCTCGGCGCCGGCTGCACCGCAAACAGGCCGGCGCGCTTGTCGGCATAGGGGAACTCGTACCACGGCACCTGGTCGAGGAAGGCGGCATAGTCGGCCGCCACCTTGGCCTGATAGATGTCGACGGCGGTTCGCTTGCCGGCTGTCGCCTCGGTGATACGGCCGACAGTGTTCTCGTAGGCCCACTGCAGCATATGCTCGATCGAGTGGCTGGTGCCGATGATGACCAGCATCTGCTGGTTGGCGTAGTTGAACTTGTAGGGAGAGCTGGCGCGGATCACCATGGCGTAATCCTGCCAGAAGCGTCCGACATAGGACCAGTAGGGGAAGCCGCTCGGCTGGTCCTTGTCGACGAAGCCGGCATATTCGCGCGCGGCGTAGACGATCGACCATTCCGGATAGGTGAGGAAGGTCGATTCCTCCGGCCGCTGGTAGCCGGGGATCTCGGCGCGGACCTTGTCGGCCAGCGCCTTGGGCGGAGCGCCGTCGGCAATGCCGGGCAGCGGCGTCTTGTCGAGAGACGACGTCGTCAGGAAGCCGTAGCTCAGCCCGACGATCGGAATGAGGATGACGATGACGATCAGCCAGAGGATCGTCTTGATGATGCGCTTCAGCCAGCGAAACAGGAACATGGCCGATCAGGCCGTGGCGAAGTGATCGTGTACGCGCTTCGCCAGCCAGAAGCCGACATAGACGGCGAAGCCGCCAATGACGATGTGCGGCAGGTTGGCGAAGAAGCGGGCCGGGAATTCGATATCGTTGAGGGAGCGGAAGCCGTTGATGAAGATGCCGGCATCGAGGCAGCCGGAACCGGTGATCAGCCCGAGCACGCCGTCGAACAGGTAGACCGAGCCGAACAGCTTGAAATAGAAAACCGCCTGGCGGTGCGAGATGAAGGCCGCGGCCAGCGCCCAGACGCCGGAGAAGGCGTGCAGCAGGTCGTCATACCATTGCAGCGAGAATAGGCCGAACAGATTGCCTTCGGCATCGTTGAACGGCGGTATGTAGCCGATAGCGACGACGCCGAAGAACAGGAAGGCATAGGCAACGGCAAGCTTCTGGATCAACGTCATGAAGTATCCCCCTTCTACGAGCCCGTTTCGCAAACAGACTCTGACGACGCGCCGATACTAACCGATTTTAACGCGCGGTGAAGCGGCGCTCGCAAGATCGCCGGCAAAGGGGAGAAAAGACAGTCGGCGCCGGGATTTCTCCCAGCGCCTCCCTGTCAGATCAGGACACGGTCGCGGCAGCAACTTCCGTAAAGTCGTCGCGCCTTGCCGGCCTTGATTTTGACGGTCCTGCCAGTCCGCCACCCGAAAGCAGCGTCCGTTCGGGACCACACCGGTCTCCACCCTTGCGGGCTTTGCCCTGCGCGCCATCGAAGGTTTTTGCCGTCCTTCATGGCAGCATCGGTCCGCCGTCGGCGTTGGCACGCTTTCCGCGGCCCCGTAGGTCTCGGCTCCGTCCCTCGAAACAGGCAAGCCTGCTCTCGCTTCGGTCCGTACGGGCCTCAGGAAATCCGCCTTTCACTTCGCCTTTCGGCTGGGTGATCGGTAGCCGCCTGAGATGGGTTTAACTTACGCTGGGAAAGGGCTTTGCGAAATGGCCGAGGGCCTGTGGATAGCGGGATTATCGGGGACCAACTAACGAGAATGCGATTTTCCGATCCGTCGTATGGTGGGCGGCATCGGTAGACATTCGGCCTTGCCCTGCCGACCGGTGCGGGCTTCAATGCCGGCAAGGATTCGAGGCGCTTCGATGTCCTTGCGGGAGGGTGCGCTTGAAAGTCGGGGTGATTCTCAATCCGATTGCCGGCGGCGGCCGGCTGAAACGGCATTGGCCTGATGTCGCCGCATCGCTGAAAAAGCATTTCGGCGAATTCGAACTGCGCGAAACGCAGGCCGAAGGTGATGCAGAAAGGCTGGCGCTCGATCTTGCGGCTGAAGGCTTCAATCTGGTGATCGCGGCGGGCGGTGACGGCACCGCCAGCGAAGTGGCCGACGGGCTGCTGCAGGCGATCCAGGAGGGCGGCAGGACGACCGAACTCGGTCTGTTGCCGTGCGGCGCCGGCATCGATTTCGCGCGCGGCCTCGGCCTGCCGAAGGAGGTGGACGCGGCGCTGAGGCGAATCGCCGAGGCCAAGGCGCGCAAGGTCGATGCCGGGCGCATCTGCTACATCGACGACCATGGCGCGCTGGCCAGTCGCCACTTCATCAACATCGCCAGCCTGGGCCTGTCCGGCGCCACTGACCGTGCCGTCAATGCCGACAAGCGCAAGGGCAGGATGCCGGCCAAGGCGCTGTTCCTGTGGCGCACCGTTGTCGAGTTCATCCGCTACCGCTTCCAGGATGTCAGGATCACTGTCGATGACGGCGCCCCGGTCGAGGCGCGCATGGCGCTGGTGGCGGTGGCCAATGGAAAATTCTTCGGCGGCGGCATGATGATCGCGCCGGATGCTGAACTGACCGACGGGCAGTTCGACATCGTCATCCTGCGCGCCGCCGGCAAGATGAAGCTGATCTGGGACATCCGCCTGCTCTATGGCGGCCGGCACCGCAATCATCCAGCAATCACCATCCTGCGCGGCAGGAAAGTGGTGGTCGAACCGCTCGGCGATGTGGAGAAGAACGGCGCGCTGGTCGACATAGACGGCGAGTCGCCCGGACGCATACCCGCGACCTTCGAGATCCTTCCCGGCGCGCTGACGCTCAGATACTGAATCAAGCCGTTAACAGACTGATTCAGATGGATCCGCCGATGGATACAACCATCTGATATTGCTTGATATCTAGCCGGCGTCAGATTTCGAGTTTGGCCGGAAAGCCGGGCGCGCGCAGGTCGGTGCCGACGGCATCTTCGAGCAATTTGACGATCTGGGTCGACCAGGCGCTGCCGCCATAGGCAGCCTTGCCTTGCTCGAAAATCGCGTTGACGCGCGATGCCAGGTCGAGCGGCACGCCTGATTGTTCGCCCATGGCGAGTGCGAAGCCAAGGTCCTTCAGCGCCAGGTCCATTGTGAAGCCGATGTCGTAGGAGCCGTTGAGAATAAGCTGGCTTTCGGTCTCGTGGACGAAGCTGTTGCCGGAGGAGGCCACGATGGCGTGATAGGATTGGGCGAGGTCGAGACCGCTCCGTTTGGCCAGCATCAGCGCTTCGCCGGCGGCGACAAGGTGGACGAAGGCGAGCATGTTGGTGATGACCTTGATCACCGCCGCCGAGCCGATTGGTCCCATCAGGAAGGACTTCGCGCACATCGCTTCGATCGCCGGGCGATGACGCTCGTAGAGCGCCGCATCGCCGCCGACCAGCGCGGTGATCTTTCCGGCCGCCGCCAGATGCACGCCGCCAGTGACCGGGCATTCCAACGTCTCGACGCCCTTGGCCGAGGCGAGGGCGGCGAGGCGAAGAATCTCGTCGCGGCCATTGGTCGACATCTCGATCCAGGTGCCGCCCTGGGGCAACCCTTCGAGCAAGCCGCCGGGGCCAGCCAGCACCGCTTCGCTGACCTTGGGCGACGGCAGGCAAGAGATGGCGTTGCCGGCCATCGCTGCGGCCTCGGCGGGACTGTTCGCAGCGGAGGCGCCGAGCGCAACGAGGCGCTCGACAGCGGCGGGATCACGGTCGAAGACAGTGACGGCAAAGCCGTTGCGGATCAGGCTGGCGGCAAGGTTGCCGCCGAGATGGCCCAGTCCGATGAAGGCGTAGCTTTCGCTCACGGCATCAACGGCGTCTGCATCATCTGCAGATGCAGCTCCTTGCCGGTGTAGGGATGGGCGTCGCAGACCGCTTCGTTGAGCTCGACGCCGAGGCCCGGCTCCTTCGAGGGGATGACGTTGCCGTCCTGCCACTCGATCTTCTTCTTCAGCAGCGTGGCGTGAAATCCATCCCACTGTTTCAGGGATTCCAGGATGAGGAAGTTTGGCAGCGTCACCGCCAGCTGGATGTTGGCGGCGCCGACGATCGGCCCGCAATAGCAATGCGGCGCGATCTGGATGTGATAGGCCTCCGCCATGGCGGCGATCTTCTTGGTTTCGAGAATACCGCCGGAGCGGCCGAGGTCCGGCTGCAGGATGGTCGCGGCGCGGTTCTCGATGACGCGGGCGAATTCGAACTTGGTCGTCAGCCGCTCGCCGGTGGCAATCGGGATCGAGGTCGCGCGGGCCACTTGCGCCATCACTTCGGGCATATCAGGCGGCACCGGCTCTTCGAACCACAGCGGATCGTAGGGCTCGATGGCGCGCGCCATGCGCAGCGCGCCGGACGCGGTGAACTGGCCGTGCGTGCCGAACAGGATGTCGGCACGGGTGCCGACAGCCTCGCGGATCGCCTTGACCATGCGGGTGGACAGGTCGATGTCGACAAGGCGCGGCTGGTGACCGTCGAAGGCGGTGTAAGGGCCGGCTGGATCAAGCTTGACCGCGTTGAAACCCTGCTCGACATATTCGAGCGCGCAAGCGGCGGCGAGATCGGGATCGTTGTAGACGTTCCTGCCGTGCGCGTCCTCGGAATGGACGCTGCCGCTGTGCGGGTAGAGATAGGTGTAGGAGCGCAGCGTTTCGTGCACCTGGCCGCCGAGCAATTTGTAGACCGGCTTGTTGGCCTCCTTGCCGATGATGTCCCAGCAAGCCATTTCCAGCGCCGAGAAGCAGCCCATGCCGGACACGTCGGGGCGCTGGGTGAAGCCGGAGGAATAGGCGCGGCGAAAAAAATTCTCGATGTCGTGCGGATCGCGGCCGACGAGATAGCGCTCGGCCATGTCCTCGACCATTTTCGCCGTGACATGGGCGGAAAAGGTGGCGTTGTAGGCTTCGCCATAGCCGACGACGCCGCCGTCTGTCGTGAGCTTGACGAAGATGAAATATTTGCCGCCGATGCCGGGCGGCGGATTGCCGACAACCCAGGTCTTGACGTCGGTGATCTTCATTCTTGGTCCTCCAGAACCAGTTCGGCGCCCTTCCAACCGGTCATGATCGAGGCGGCGTTGGTGTTACCGGTAATGTTGTCGGGAAAGATCGAGGCATCGATGACGCGCAAGCCTTCGATGCCGTGCACCTTGAGGCGCGGATCGACGACGGCGCGCGAGGGGTCCGGTCCCATGCGGCAAGTCGACACCGGGTGATAGACGGTCCCCGAGCGCTTCCTGAAATCCTGGATCAGATCGGCGTCGGAGGTGATCGACGGACCGGGCAGGACCTCTTCCTCGATGATCTCGGCCATCGCGGGCATCGAGGCGATCTTGCGCACGAACTTCACCGCGTCGAGCATCTCGGCGACGTCGGCCTCGGTCGAATAGGCATTGGCGACGATTTTGGGGTAATCGCGCGGGTTGGCCGAGCGGATCATGATCTCGCCACGGCTCGACGGACGGCAATTGGACAGGCCGATGGAAAAACCCGGCCATGGATCCGGCGTCAGGATCGGGCGCTCGCCGCTTTTGGGAATGACGGTCGAGAAGGCCTGGAAATAGAGCTGCATGTTGGGGCGGGTCGCCGCCGGGTCGGTGCGGAAGAAGCCGCCGGCATTGTTCATCGACAGCGACAGCGGGCCCGAACGCGTCAGGATGTATTGCATGCCGACCAGCAGCTTGCCCCACCACGGACGCAGGATCTGGTTGAGCGTCGGCAGCCGGCCCTTGAAGGTGTAGTTGATGCCGACATGGTCCTGCAGATGCGCGCCGACATTTTCGTTGGCATGGACGATGGGAATGCCCAGCCCCCCAAGCAGAGCGGACGGGCCGACGCCGGACAGCTGCAGCAATTGCGGCGAGTTGACCGAACCGCCCGACAATATGACCTCGCGGCCGGCACGCGCCATCTTCGTCTCGCCGTTCTGCAGATATTCGACGCCAACGGCGCGCTTGCCCTCGAACAGGACTTTTGTCACGAGTGCATTCATCTCGACGCGGACGTTCTTGCGCTTCATCGCCGGGCGCAGGAAAGCGCGCGCCGCCGACATGCGGCGGCCGTTGCGGGTCGAGATCTGGTAGACGCCGACGCCTTCCTGGACGGCACCGTTGAAATCCGGGTTGAGCGGCAGGCCAGCCTGCTGGCCGGCAGCGAGATAGCGCTTGGTCAGCGGGTGGACGGCATCGGCACAGTCGGTGATGTGCAGCGGGCCGCCGACACCGCGCCATGCGTCGGCGCCGGCCTGGTTGTCCTCGAGCGCCTTGAAGGCGGGCAACAGGTCGTCATAGCCCCAGCCGGGATTGCCGGCGGCGCGCCAGGCGTCGAAATCCTCGCGCGCGCCCCTGATCCAGACCATGGCGTTGATCGAACTCGAGCCGCCGAGCAGTTTGCCGCGCGGCCAGTGGTCGGCATTGCCGGCAAGGCCCGGGTCCGGCTCGGCCTTGTAGTTCCAGTTGACATCAGGATCGAAGAAGGTCTTGCCGTAGCCGAGCGGCATCTGCACGTAGAAGCGGCGATCGGTGCCGCCGGCCTCCAGCACCAGCACCGAAAAGCGTCCCGAGGCCGAGAGCTTGTCGGCCAGGACCGAGCCGGCCGAGCCGGAGCCGACGATGATGAAATCATAGGTCTGCATGATGGGTCTGCATGATTGGTTCGGGCGGCGCCGGAAATCTGGCGCAGCCTAGACGCCATGGCGTTCCCAAGTCGCTGTGCCTTCCGGCATCAGTTGTGAAAAAAGCGACCGTCGAACTGGCCGGGTTTGCAGGGATTCCCGACAATCGCGCTTGATATGCACCGGCTCGACGGCCTATGCGATGGCATCGACCAATTTGCGGAAGGCAGGAAATCACATGCGGACCCTTCCTGACGCGTTCATTCCCGAACTGCCGGGCCATTATAGCGGCAAGGTCCGCGAAAACTACGATCTGGCGGATGGCAGGCGCATCATCATCGCAACCGATCGCCTCAGCGCCTTCGACACCATCCTGACTTCGATCCCTTTCAAGGGAGAGATCCTCACCCAGACGGCACGGTACTGGTTCGAGGAAACCGCCGATATCTGCCCAAACCATGTTCTCGAATACCCCGACCCGAACGTCGTCGTCGGCACAAGGCTCGATATCCTGCCGGTCGAGATCGTCGTGCGCGGCTATCTGGCGGGAACCACCAGCACTTCGATCCTGACCCGTTACAAGCGTGGCGACCGGGAGATGTATGGGATGCGCCTGCCGGACGGCCTGCGCGACAATGAAAAACTGGCGGAGCCGATAATCACGCCGACCAGCAAGGCTTCCCACGGTGGTCATGACGAGCCTCTGTCCAAAGCCGAGATCCTTGAACAGGGCCTGCTCACGCAGGCGCAGTGGGATACCGTATCGGGCTATGCCTTGCGGCTGTTCGCCCGCGGCCAGCAGCGCGCCGCCGAACGCGGCCTCATCCTTGCCGATACGAAATACGAGTTCGGCACCGACAAGAACGGCACCATCATTCTCGCCGACGAAATCCACACGCCGGACAGCAGCCGGTACTGGATCGCGGCGAGTTACGAACAGGCGCTCGCCAGCGGCAGCCGGCCGGAGAGCTTCGACAAGGATTTCATCCGCTCGTGGGTCTCGGCGCGGTGCGATCCCTACAGCGATCCGATCCCAAAAATACCCGACGAGATCGTCGAACAGGCCTCGCGGGTCTATGCGCAGGCCTATGAGGCGATCACGGGCAAGGAATTTTCTCCCGACCTTTCCGGGGATACCGTGCTCGATCGCATTCGCTCGAACCTCGAGCGCTACTTTTAGCGGCCAAGTGAGCCTTCGCCGGGGGCAGTCTGCGTTGACCTGTCGGCGCCATGACGTTACGGGATCGAGGGCAACCGCTCTCGAAGGATTTCCCCCATGGTGCACTACGCTGAAGGACGGCCGCTCGGCGATCTGACGCTTCGCACGCTGGCCATGCCTTCGGATGCCAATGCCGCCGGCGACATTTTTGGCGGCTGGGTGATGGCGCAGATGGATCTGGCCTGCGGCATCCGCGCCGCTGAACGCGCCAAGGGCCGCGTGGTGACGGCTGCGGTGAAAGAGATGTCGTTCGCCAAGGCAATGAAGATCGGCGACACGCTCTGCATCTACACCCATGTCGAACGCGTCGGCCGCACCTCGATGACGCTCAAGGTCGAAGCCTGGGCGCAGCGCTACCTCTCGGACCTGATGGAAAAGGTCACCCACGCCGATTTCGTCATGGTGGCGCTGGACGGCGAGGGCAAGCCGAAGGCGGTTCCGGCCGAAGGCTGACGGGCGCCGTTCTCCCATGCATGGCCCCACGCTCGGCCGTTTGTAACAGCGCCCGTGCGGGAGGCGCGTTTCGCGACTTCCAATGGTTGCCTCCATGCCCGATTGTGCCGGCGTTGGAGGGGAGACAATGCGTCAACATATGCTGAACGGCTGGCTTCTGGCAGCGCTGGTCGTGACGACCTGCCTGCTCGGCGTGACCGCCTATGCGGAGGTGAAGGAAGACATCTCGCGCATCTCCTGCACGCATGATCACCAGGCCCTCGGCGAGCGGACCGCGCGGTGTGATATCTGTGCCGCGGTTCGATGCGATAACGGCACATCGGGAGCCTGAGCGGCAGCCGTCAGCGGACGGATCACGAAGGCATTCCGGCAGCCAACACAGCACGCGCAATCGGGCAACGATCCGCGCGGCCGAGCTAGAATCTCAGATCAGATCAAGCCAAGTCACGTGCGGGCGGCACCCCTTGCCCTGCAACGGTTTCAGGCATGCATACTATCGAATTTTTCGCGTGCCGCTCTGACGCGCGTGGTGTTCTTGCGCGCCCATTCGCCAAGCGCGCTGACCGGGATCAGCAGCTCGTGACCAAGCTCGGTCAGCTCATAATCGACACGCGGCGGAATGGTCGGAAACACGGTGCGGGTGACGAAGCCGTCGCGCTCCAGCCCGCGCAAGGTGGTGGTCAGCATCTTCTGTGAAATGCCGCCGACGGCTGCGCGCAATTCGTTGAAGCGCAGCGGTCCGTCGCCCAGCTTGCCGACGACCAGAACGGTCCATTTGTCGCCGACGCGCTGCAGGATTTCCGAGATGGCGCGACAATCCTCGGTGCGGTGCGGGTGCCTCAGTAACAAAAAGGTGCCTCCTTGCGTCTCGAGTTGACAGTATCTCATATAGCGCCGGTATCCAAACGATACCAGTACTTCCTGCAAGGAGAGCCCTTCATGTCCAAACCCAAGATCGCCATTGTCATCGGTTCGACACGCGCCGCGCGTTTCGCCGATGTGCCGACCGAATGGATCGCCAAGATCGCCAAGTCACATGCCGACATCAACGTCGAAGTCGTCGATCTGCGCGACTTCCCGCTGCCTTTCTTCGACGAGGTCGCATCCTCCGCCTGGGTGCCGTCGACGAATGAAGTGGCACAACGCTGGCAGAAGAAGGTCGCCGAATTCGATGGCTTCATCTTCACCGCCGCCGAATACAATCATGGTCCGACGGCCGTGCTGAAGAACGCCATCGATTACGCCGCCAATGAGTGGAACAAGAAGCCGGCCGGCTTCGTCGGCTATGGCAGCGTCGGCGGCTCCCGCGCCGTCGAACAGCTCCGCCTTCATGCGGTCGAACTGCAGATGGCGCCGGTCAAATCGGCCGTCCATATCGCCTGGGGCGATTTCCTCGCCGTTCGCCAGGGCGAGAAGAAGCTGGAAGATCTCGAGCATCTGAACCAGGCCGCGACCGCGCTGGTCAACGACGTTGCGTGGTGGGCCAAGGTGCTCAAGGCAGCGCGTCAGGCCGACGCCGTCGCCGAGGAAGTCAAGGCGGCCTGACCGCCGGTTCGAATTATCCTCCCAAGGATCCGGGGCGGCGCTTGCGCCGCCCTTTTCAATTGAGGGAAGCCGTGGCGTCGTGTTGCGCCTGCCTTGGTCGGATGATGCAGTCGGCGAGGCGATCCATCTCGTTGAGCTCGTCGGCATGATGCTGGCCCCATTGGCAGAGTGCCAGCAGGATCGGCTCGAGGCTGAGGCCAAGGCGCGTTGCCGAATATTCGACGCGCGATGGCACTTCGGCAAAGATCTCGCGGCTGACGAGGCCGTGCTCTTCCATTTCACGCAGCTGCTGGATCAGCACCTTCTGGGTGATGCCGGGCATTATCGCCTTCAGCGCGGACAGCCGCCGGGGGCCGTCGAACAGATGGTAGAGGATAACCGCCTTCCAGCGCCCCGCGATCACTTTCAGCGCCCGCTCCGCCGGCAGCATCGGCAGTCTCTTGATGGGCATTTTCTTGGGATTGGGCATGGTCACCTCCTGGTCAGCAGGGGACAAATGAGTGTGTAGTCGAAGCGCCGCAGATAGTGGCAAACCACGGCCGATGCCAGTGCGATCGGAGTTTGCCATGAGAGCCATTCAACCGAACCGCTTCGGCGGTCCCGAGGTGCTGGAGGTGATCGATCTACCGACGCCGGTACCGCAGGCCGGCGAGGTACTGGTCCGCGTCCACGCCGCCGGGATCAATTTTTTCGAAGTGCTGATGCGGGCGGACCGCTACGCGGTGACGCCGCAACTTCCCATGATCCTCGGTGTCGAGGCGGCGGGCGTCGTCGAGGCCGTCGGACAAGGGGTGGATGCACAGCTGCTGGGGAGCCGCATGGCCGCGCCGCTGTTCATGTCGCAACGCCCTTACGGCGGCTATGCGGAGCAGGTGACGATCGATGCCGACCTTGTCGTCCAATTGCCGGATAGTCTTTCGTTCGAGGATGCGACGGCGTTGATGGTGCAGGGGCTGACGGCCTTTCATCTGCTTCGGCAAAGCCCGCCGGACGGCAAGGCGGTGCTGGTGCCGGCCGCGTCGGGTGGTGTGGGATCGTTGCTGATCCAGCTTGCGAAGTGGAAAGGCGCACGTCGGGTGATCGCGACCGCCGGCGGCAGGGCCAAGCTCGATCTTTCCCTTTCCCGGGGAGCCGATGCCGCGGTCGATTACAACAATCTGGATTGGCCCGCCCGCGTCCGCGACGTCACGGACGGCAAGGGTGCCGACATCATCTACGACACCGTCGGCGGCGCGCTGACGGCTGCGTCACTGCAGGCTCTGGCGCCTGGCGGCGAACTGGTGTTCGCGGCACTCGGCCGCTATGGCCTCGCGGCTTCCGATCTGGAGGCGATGATCGGCCGCAACCAGTCGCTGAGAGGTTTCGCGCTGCTGCCGCTGCTGTCTCCCGACGTGCTGAAAGCCAGCCTTTCCGAGCTGTTCCAACTGGCTGCAAGCGGCCGGCTTCAGGTTGTGATCGGCGGCCGCTTCCCGCTCGACCGGGCCGGTGAAGCGCACCGGCTGCTGGACGAGCGCCGTTCGACAGGCAAGGTCGTGCTGGTGCCTTAGTGTCGTGGTGTCTCCGCCTTGCACCAGAAGAGCCTTTCGGCCTTGCTGGTTGCCTGCGCCGCCGCGGCGGACATGACGCCAATCGGGATTGGACCTCCATATGCGCGGTCCTGCCATCTGGTCCCGCTCCTTGCACTGCGATATCCGGCTGCAATCCGTCACATGAGTGTAGCCGTGAAGACATCCAGCCTGACCGGCGCCGTTTCCCCGATGATCCCGGTGCTCGTCTGCGCGCTCGGGATCTTCCTGCTGTCCGGAATGGATGCGGCGATGAAGACCCTGGTTATTGCGGTCGGCGTCTATAACACGGTGCTGTGGCGCAGCATGGTCGCGACCGTGGTCGCGGGTGCTGCCTGGTCGGCAGGGCCGCGCTCGAAGCCAACCCTTCCGGTGCTAAGGCTGCATGCGCTGCGTGCGGCAATTGTCGGCATCGTTTTGATATCCTTCTTTTGGGGGCTCGCCAGGCTGCCGCTGGCGGAAGCGATCGGGCTCAGCTTCGTCGCGCCTCTATTCGCGCTCTTCCTCGCCGCGCTGTTGCTGGGCGAGCGAATCCGGCGGCAGGCCGTCTGGGCATCGCTGGCCGGCATCGCCGGCGTCGCGATCATCATGGCCGGCCAGTTCGGGCAGGCAAGCTATTCGCAGGATGCCATGCTTGGCACGGCGGCGGTGCTCGTATCGACGGTGTTCTACGGCTACAATCTCATCCTCACCCGACAACAGGCGCAGTTGGCCAAGCCCATCGAGATCATGTTGTTCCAGAACCTTTGCGTTGCAATCATCCTTGGCCTCGCGGCACCGTGGCTCGCCGTCGCCCTGCCGACCAACCTTTGGCTGCCGCTGGCCGGGGTGACTGTGCTGTCGCTTGCCGGCCAATTCCTGATGAGCTGGGCCTACGCCCGCGCCGAAGCGCAATATCTGATCCCTGTCGAATACTCGGCCTTCATCTGGGCGGTCGCACTGGGCTGGTTCTTCTTCGGCGAGGAGGCAACCTGGACCACGCTGACCGGAGCATGCCTGATCGTCGCCGGCTGCCTGATCGCCGCGCGGGCAAATCCGAAGCTTGCCGAACCAATCGAAGCGGCGGTTTGAGGACGCAAGTCGTCCCCGCCAGGGAACCCTATTGGGTCACGCCTGCGCGTCACTCAGGAAGACCGGCCTTGCGGAAGCCATCGACGAAATGTTCCTGCATGGCGGCGTCGCGAAACGGCTCCGTCATGACCCAGTGGCGGGTTGTGAAATGCGGGTTGCTGATGAGGAACATTTCGACCTCCGCGCGCGCCTCCTCGAGCCGGCCCAGTTGCGCAAGACTTGCCGCCAGGAAACGGCGTGAGCTTGTGCGATAGGTCTCGTCCCTGCGCAGTGTCTCGACAGCGGCTTCGTATTCGCGCGCCGCGTATTGCGCCGCGCCGAGCGTCAGATAGTACCAGCTTGCGGGAAACGGGTTCAGCCGGAACGCCTTGCGAATGTGCTCCAGGCCCTCTTCGACCCGCCCGGCCAGGACCGCGATGTCGGACAATGTCGCCCAGGCGTCTGCCTCGTTCGGGTCGAGCTCGAACGCCTTGGCGAATTCTGCATCCGCCTCTGCGAAGCGGCGTTCATAGGCGAGCAGGTTGGCAAGGACCCAGTGGCAGCCGGCATCGTTGGGATCGATCGCCACGGCCTTACGCGCCAGCTCCAAGGCAACGCTACGGTTTGGCTCGATGGGTTCGCCCCAATGCACCCATCCCATCCAGTGGTTCATGGCAAGCCAGCGATAGGCCTCGGCATATTCCGGATCGAGCGATACCGCGCGCGTGAGCATGAGGTGCGCTTCCCGCGCCGTCTGTGGCGAATCATCGATCAGCTTGCGCGCCCGCACGCAGAGGTCGTAGGCCTCCAGATTTCGGGGCCGGTTGCGCGGCAGCGGTGCGCGCAGCCGGCCAAGCAACGCCTCGACGATCTTGGCCGTGACCTCGTCCTGAACGGCGAAGATATCCTCCAGGCCGCGATCGAAGCGTTCCGCCCATAGATGTTCACCGCTCACCGCGTCGACCAGCTGGGCGTTGATGCGCACGCGATCCGCGGCGCGTCTTGCGCTGCCCTCCAGCAGGTAGCGCACGCCAAGATCCCCGGCGATCTCGCGCACGTCCATCGCCTTTCCTTTGTAGGCAAAGGTCGAGTTGCGAGCGATGACGAACAGGCCGGAGATCCTGGACAGGTCGGTGATCAGGTCTTCGGTCAACCCATCGGCGAAGGAGTCCTGTTCGGGATCATTGCTGAAATTGACGAAGGGCAGCACGGCTATCGACGGTTTGTCGGGCAGGGGCAAAGATTTTCGCTTTGCGCTGCCGAGCTGTTCGACGGCGCCCGTGAAGCGGTAGCCGACGCGCGGAACCGTGGATATCCATTCACCGCCGTCGGCTGCCGGACCAAGCAGCTTGCGCAGTTGCGCGATCTGGACGGTGAGGTTGCCTTCCTCGACGGCCGTGCCCGGCCATGCCGCGTCCATCAACTCAGCCTTCCCCAGGATTTCGCCGGGCCGTCCGACGAGCGCCGCAAGCAGGTTGAGCCCGCGATAGCCAACGGCAACGGGGACATCGTTCCGAAGTAGCGTTCCCGCACCCGGATCAAGCACGAACGGACCAAAGGCAAAACGCGATCCCTGCATAGGGCGCATCTATAGAGCAATTCCAGGAAAAGCGTGAAACGGTTTTCCCGGGAAAAGCGCATAGTGCCTTCCCTTGGGAATTGCGTCAAAACAAAGAGTTAGAGCAGTTTGCCGGTTCCGTGAACCGGTGAACTGTTCTGGCCGGTTTGGAAGTTTTGAGAACTATTTGGGAGGGCTTAATTACGGCGCGGTTCGTATCGCGCAGAATTCAACCTCTTTCGAGAGCCCTCCGGGCCTCAAACCATAGGAGGTTGCCATGACCACCAATACCCTTGCATCGGCCCCGAATTGTGCAGCGCGGCCGGGAACGCTCGTGGCGCCGGCGTCGCGTCGGCTCCTGATGACCCTGCGAAGCATTGTCGCGACCTTGCGCGATCGGACCTGGCGCGAGCGGATACGCTTTCGCTGGCAACTCAGGCAAATGTCGAAGGACAACCCTTATCTGATCGACGATATCGGTCTGACGAGATGTGAGGTCGAAGCTGAGATCGCCAAGCCCTTCTGGCAACGATAGAGCGAATGCTGCACATCGCGTCGACAGTCAGCGCACCGCATGGCGGTGAGCACCGGGCAGGCGGGTGGCGATCAGCTTGTCGATGCGGCGGCCGTCGAGATCGACCACCTCGAAGCGCCAGCCCTGCGCGTCGACGCATTCGCCGGTCGCCGGCAGATGGTGCATATGCGACAGCACATAGCCGGCGACAGTCTCGTAGTCGCGGTTTTCCGGCAGGTCGATGCCGAGAATGTCGGCCATCTCGTCGGCCTGCATGTAGCCGGCGAGCAGCCATGAGCCGTCCTCGCGCTTGACGGCGTTTTCCTCGTCGCCGGCGTCGGTATCCGCCCGGAACACGCCGGTGATGGCTTCGAGGATGTCGGCCGGGGTGACGATGCCTTCGAAATGGCCGTATTCGTCATGCACCAGTGCCATCGGCACGTCGGATTCCTTGAGCTTCTGCAGCACATCCAGCGCGTCGGCCTGGTCGTAGACTATGGGTGCGGCTTGCACATGCCTGCGCGGGTCGAGCACGAGGCCGGCAAGCAATGCCGCCAGCACGTCGCGCGTCTGGACGACGCCGACCATGACATCGACGCCGCCGTCGCCGGCCGGCAGTCGCGAATGCTGGGTTTCCATCAAAAGCTTGCGGATGGCCGCCTCGTCGGATTGCAGATTGATCCAGTCGACTTCGGTGCGCGGCGTCATCACCGCGCGCACGGCGCGGTCGCCAAGCCGCATGACGCCGGCGATCATGCGCCGCTCGTCGGATTCGATGGTGCCGTGATGCTCGGCCTCGGCGACCAGCATCTTGATCTCCTCGTCGGTGACCTTCTCCTCGCTTTCGCCGCGCTGGCCGAGCAGCCACAGGATGACGCGGCCGGAAAAGTCGAGCAGAAAGACCAGCGGCGCCGAGACGGTTGCAAGGATGGTCATCGCCGGAGCGGCCTTGGCGGCGACCCGTTCAGGGTCACGCAACGCGATCTGCTTGGGCACCAGTTCGCCGACGATCAGCGAGAAATAGGTGATGACGGCAACGACGATGCCGACGCCGAGCGGATCGGCAACGGTCTCACGGATGCCGGCGGAGGCCAGGAACCGCGCCAGCCGTTCGCCGAGCGTGGCGCCGGAAAAGGCGCCCGACAACACGCCGACCAGGGTGATGCCGATCTGCACCGAGGACAGGAACTTGCCCGGATTCGAACCAAGCTCAAGGGCGCGGCCGGCGCCATTGATGCCGCGGTCGATCATCGCTTTCAGCCGGGCCGGGCGCGATGAGACGATGGCAAGTTCGGACATCGACAAAAGGCCGTTCACGCAGATGAGGACGACCACGATAGCGATTTCGACGTATAGCATCAGCGGTCAATAGCATTGCCGCGCGGTCTTCGAAAATAGTCCGGCGTGTTTTTTGACAAATGTCCGGTATTTAGGGTCAGACGGCATCCGCGGCGGTGAGGGAACCGTCAGGGATTTGGCATTGGTCTGAAGGGCCCAAAAGAGCCACGACCAGCGACAGCTTTCCCTGCTTGGAAACGCGGCACATGTCCATGCTGTCGGCGCCTCGAAATCCGTTTTCGCCTCTCCGCACCCAGCCAAAACGCAGGAAGTCATGATGGACATCGACCAAGGTCGTCCGTTCGAGCCAGAAGCCCGGGCGGGCTTTCACGACCTGATCGATGTGATGGAGCAGCGCCTCGGCTCCGGAGATATGTACCGTCGGATCGATGTATGTGCCTTCCGGTTCGAATGAGGCGAACAACAGCCGGCGACGCTCTTCAGGCTCCGGGTCGAACCAGGCCTTGCAGTAGCTATTCACCACACTTTCCGCGTCGAACATCGGAATCTTCCTTTGAAACCGCCCTTTTTGAACCGCTTGGCTGTCTCAGCTTGCAGGGCCGTGCGATCTACTGTTTGAGTATGCCGACGATCGCCTCGCCATCCGTGAAATAGGGATCGCCGCCGCCATTGCGCCCGGTGCTGGTGGCGCCGACGCCCGATATGTCGCCGGTCGAGATCAACACACCGGCGGTGGCTAGGTCGCGCATGAGGAAATCGCGCTCGGCGTCGATGTCGGGGCCGATATGGTGGGTGACGGCGCCGGTGTCGTGGCTCAGTCCCACGCCGCGATCGAAGCTGGCCGAACCCCCCCACCGCGGCCGCCCGCCACCGCCGCCACAAGGGGTCTCCCATACCCGCCCATCATCCCGCCGGGGGGCGGGGGCCCCGACCGGCTTTTCGAAGGCGAGATCCTGGGCGCGGCCATCGAACAGCAGCCGGCTGACCGGCGCATCGGGGTAGGGGTGGTCGAACAACACGCTTTCGCCGATCTCGATCGCGGTCTTCAAGGTCACGGCGTCGGCGGTGTCCCAGCCGGCGACGGCGAAGGCATGGACCACCTCCTTCTGCGTGCCGACCAAGCCGACATTGATGGGGTCGCCCGGAATGCCCTGCGGCGTGTGTGTCACCATCTCGAAGTGCTGGGTGCGAAAGCCGCGGTCCCGGAACGTCCAGAATTCCGGCGCGGCGAAATAGGCGAGCGCCAGATAGGCGGCAAACAAGGCTGCCAGCCAGATTGCAATGCTTCGCCGAAAACTTCGCTGGCTCATGAATGCCGCTTCGATCTGTGCGTAGCTGTCGCCTGACAGACCTTGAAAATCAATGGCCAGCTGCATGCAGCTGGTCTATCGTCGGCCATCGTTTTTGCATTGGGGGCAGGAATGAAGCGAAAACCGCCAGGCCGCACTTCGATGGCGTTGACTGCCGATCTCGTCGCGCGAGTCGACCGTGTCGAACCAGACCCCGGCCCCGAGCCCGGAACCAGCGAGCATACCGAGGCTGAGTTCGACGGCCTTGTCGAACGGCTGCTTTCCTACCACCGGCCCGAAACGCTGTGGGTCTTTGCCTATGGCTCGCTGATCTGGAATCCCGAATTCGTCCATGTCGAACAGCGCCCGGCCACGGCGCCAGGGTGGCACCGCTCATTCTGTCTGAAGCTGACGCGCTGGCGCGGCACCCGCGATCTGCCGGCCCTGATGCTGGCCCTCGACCGTGGTGGCAGTTGCAACGGCATCGTTTACCGACTGCCGGCCGAAGATCATTTCGGGCAACTTGGCCTGTTGATGCGCCGCGAGATTGATGCGAACCCGCCAACCAACGTGCCGTGCTGGATCAAGGTCAGGACCAAGGATGGTCCGCTGCGTGCCGTGGCCTTCGTCGCCGCGCCAAACGGCAGGGCCTATGCCGGACGGTTGCCGCCAGAGCAGGTTGCGGACACGCTGGCGCGGGCCGCCGGACATTGGGGCTCATCGGCGCAGTATCTGTTCCGGACCGTCAGCAAACTGGAGGAAAGCGGTATTCGCGACAGGAATCTGTGGCGCATCCAGGATCTGGTGGCGCAACAAATCATCGCTTCCACCGGTAGCGCCCACCCTGTCTGATTTTCCTAGCGGCAGGCGCGATAACCGCTTTTGCGGTTCTTGATGTCGAAATGGAAATGGTTGCGGTGATCGTAATTGTAGCCGGGGCCGAGCACGGTGGTGAAGTACTGGCAGCCGTCGGCGCGCACATTGTTGAGGAAGCCGCGGGTGCGGAAGGCGAACAGGCCGGGCTTGCGCACGTCGATGTCGTCGCCATTGTTGAGCTCGATGCTCATGACGTCGAGCGCGTTGCCTTTGCCATGTTCCGACAAAACGCCTTCGCCCGCGATGTTGCGGCAGGAATAGCTGGAGCCCTGGTGGATGGTCTTGACGCCGGAGAAATAGCGCCAGCGGGCGGAGGGAACGAGTTCGTTCCTGGTCCAGCCGGCGAAGGTGGCGGCCATGTCGCAGGTCAGCGTCGCGGCGGGCTTCATCTGGATGTTGCCGATGGCCGAAACCTTGACCGGATAGTCGATGCCGCACTGGCCTTCATGGATCGGCGCCAGGTCGGTGAAGGCAACATCAAGGCGCTTCAATTGCTGGCGGCAGTCGGTTTCGCTGGCCGGCATCTGCTCGACCGGCGACATCGGCTCGTCCATGCGCGGATAAGCGGCCTGCGTCATGTAGGGGTTGGAGGGAACAAGCTTCTGCATGCCGGCATATTGCGGCACGGCTGAGGTGTGGGAGCCGACGTCGACAGCCGGTTCAAGTGACAGCACGCTGCCGGTGTTGCAGCCCGAAATCGCGACGAGGGCAAGGCCGGCGGCTGCCATCGCTGCATGTTTCGATTGGCGCGCGACGGCGAAGAACACGGCGCGAAATGTCCCGGCCATCGGCGGAATCCCTATTCCCGAACCTGATCCCGATCAGGTTCTACCTTTGCCTGACCACGATCTTTTCCGAAAACCGGTTCCCACTTTTCGGGATCATGGTTCAGATATCCGGCATTTTAACGATCAAGGGTAAAGGAAAACTCAGCGCCCGCGTTCATGCCTGCGGCCGAATTGGGGCACGTGGTCCGGCTAACCATGCTCACTGACAGAACGTTCCGCCATGCTGTCTAGGCTCGAGATCGAGATGGAAGTGCATGGAATGATCGGCATCGGCGCCCGGGCCAAGCACGGTCTTGAACGGCCCGCAGGCCGCCTTGCGCACGGCGTTGAGGAATTTGGCGTCCTTCTCGGGCGGCGCCGGACCGACCTCGATCTTCTTGCCATCCGACAGCGTGAAGCTGGCGATATCGAGCGCGTTGCCGAAGGCATGTTCCGACAGCTTTCGTGTGCCATTGCGTGGCCGGCAGATAAAGGCCGACGCCTGGTCGATCGATTTCAGGTCGGCGCCGAACTCAGCTTTCGCCGCCGGCTGGATGACATCGGCGGCAAAACGCGCCGTCGCCTCGGCCATCTTGCAATTGAGCTCGGTGCCGGGGCCGATGGCGACTGAATTTTCAAGTGTCTTCAGCACGATCGGGTAGGGGATCGAACAGCCGATTTCGGGGTTGCTTTCCGCCTTGTGCTCCTCGAATTCGACGCCGAGCGTCTTCAGCCGCTCGCGGCAGGCGACTTCCTCGGCGGGCATCTTTCCTTGGGGCCGGTCAGCCGAGCGCGGATCGGCGAGCATCCTCTCGTCTGCATCGGCGGGCTTTTGCGGCGGCTGCGGGGCGACCACCGGAGGCTCAACCACGGGCTCTTCTTCGACGTCAGGTTTTGGTGTCGGCGTCGGCGCAACGGCTGGCGGCTCCGGCTCGCTTTCCGTATTGGCTGACGGTTCTGGGGCGGACGGCTCGGGGCGTGCCTGCTTTTTCTGACGGGATTTTTCTTCATTGAACCGATCGGGTCCGGTGGTCTTCGGACCTTCCGTCTTTTGCCCTTCCGGCGCCGCGGCATCGGTCTTCGGAGCATCCGCCGGGCGCGGCTCGGGCACCGGAATACCGGGCCCTGGCACCGGAATACCAGGCCCGGGCATCGGAGCATCGGCAGGCGAGGGAAGCGGTTCCTGCGTTTTCTGCCGTGTCCGGTTCGGTGCGAGCTGCCGTTTACCCCGCGATTTCAGGCGCTGTCCGCCTCGCGGTTTCAGGGGCTGATCGACCCGCGGTGTCAGCGGCTGCTCCGCCCGCGGCGTCAGCGGCTTGTGATGCCGATGGCGATGTCGAGCGTCGGCCGGCACCACCAGCAAGGCCGTGACGGCCATGACCAACGCAATCCTGCATGTTCGGGAAAAGACAAGCGACCGCATGGCCGTCAACGGCGCCGACGCAAGGAGGTTGCCTGCGCCGCATCACGAACGGTAACCACGTCGTTACGCGCCGATCGCTTCCAGCCCTTCCTCCAGCCAGTCGGCAAGCAGCGGCATGCCAAGCAGGTATTTTGCGGTGCGCTTGTTGGCGCGTTCGCGCGCCGTGGCAAGCGCGTCCGCCCATTCGGTGGCGTCGTAGTCGCCGCGACCGACCCAGGCCAGCGCGATCAGTTCGGCTGCTTCATCGACATTGAGGTCATTGATCAGTTCGCGCAGCTCTTCCTCGGTAAGGTTTTCGGAGCTCTCCTCGGCGAGGCCGTCATGGTGATGGTTGGCATGGGACTCGCCGTCGAACTCGACCTCATGCTCGGCGCCATCGGCATAGTCTTCGTTGACGGCAGCGCTCAGCGCCTTGGCCTTGAGGATGAACAGGCGCACGGTATCGGGGCCGATCGAAAGCTCCCAGTCCTTTTCAAGCCGCCGCTGCACGAGCAGTCTCCCAGTGCCGAAATCCTGGCTGATGATAGCGGATTTGCGGCATCCGTCACCTGATGTTCTTCGGCACGCATTTTTCCGGGATGAAATGCAAACCATCCGGCGTTAGTGTTGCATTCTCACCCTCAAGGAGGCTTCGATGCATAAAAGAATGCTGATCCAGGCGGCGACTGCCCTTGTCGCGCTGCAGTTCCTTGCCGTTCCGGTGTTCGCCGCCGGCAGTGGTGGCAGCGATGAGACCGTCACCCAGTGCAAGAAGGGCGAGGTCTGGGACAAGAAGAAGAAAAAGTGCGTCGCACCCCAGGAAGGCATGCTCGACGACGACAGCATCTATGACGCAGGCCACGCGCTGGCGATGGCCGGGCGTTATGACGAGGCGATTGCCGTGCTTAGCCTCGCCGTCAACAAGCAGGATCCGCGCATCCTCAACTATCTCGGCTATTCGCACCGCCATTCCGGCCGCGTTACCGTCGGCCTCGGCTATTACGAGGAAGCGCTGCGCATCGATCCCAACTACACGCTGGTGCGCGAATATCTCGGCGAAGCGCATCTGCAGATCGGCGATCTGGCCGGCGCCCGGCAGCAGCTGGTGGAGATCGAGAAGCGGACCGGTAAGGGTTCGCGCGAATACGGCATGCTGGCCGAGCAGATCGACCATTTCACGAGGAGTTGAAGGGGCCTCCAGGGCTCTTCGAAGCGGCCGCGAGCGCTCGCGGCCGCTTTTTTGTCTACCCCTCAGTCTCATTAGCCGCACCGACTGATGAAAGCGGGGATGATTTTTGCAAAACCAATTTTTGGGCGTGAAAAACCCGCGAAGATTGCTATATTCAGGGAAATTGCGGTGACACGGTTCCGTTAGCCCGAGGCTGCCGGACCGTTTTCTTTTTGTACCCATCGACAAGGCTTCCCCCGAAACGCGGGGGTGGCGGCAGGAAAGGTCAGGTATCATGAACAAGGTCCCGATGACAGGCGAGGGGTTCGCGTCATTGAAGGAAGAACTGCGCTGGCGCCAGCAGGAAGAGCGGCCGCGCATCATCGAGGCGATCTCCGAAGCGCGCTCGCATGGCGACCTGTCCGAAAATGCCGAATACCATGCCGCCAAAGAGGCGCAGAGCCTCAATGAGGGCCGCGTCAACGAGCTTGAAGATTATATCGCGCGCGCCGAGGTGATCGACGTCACCAAGCTCAGCGGCGACAAGATCAAGTTCGGCGCCACCGTGGTGCTGGTTGACGAGGACACTGAGGAAAAGAAGACCTACCGGATCGTCGGCGACCAGGAAGCGGACGTCAAGTCCGGCCGCATCTCGATCTCCTCGCCGATCGCGCGAGCGCTCATCGGCAAGGAAGTCGGCGACGCCATCGAGGTCAATGCGCCGGGCGGTGCAAGGGGCTATGAGATCGTCCAGGTGCAGTTTATCTAAGGGATTACCAACGCTTGCGCTGCCCCTCATTGCCCTGCCGGGCATTTCTCCCCGTATAGTGACGGGGAGAAAGACGCCTTCACCGGTGATTTCGCTAATTTCCCAGGCCGTAAGAGCGCCGAGGCTGCCTCATCTCTCTTCTCCCCGTCACTATTACGAGGAGAAGGTGCCGGCAGGCGGATGAGGGGCAGTGCCAACCTTTCCGATTGAATTGATTGAATAAATCAATTCTTGCCAGTGACGGCCTCATCACGCGCCTGGCGCTCCAGCAGCCTGTCAGCCTCCGCCATCACATCAGTCGGCGCAACACGCCCCCCAGGTGCCGCCAAGAGCGTCGATGCATATGGGCCGCGCGGGCCGGTAAGGCCGGGCTCGGTCGCCAGGAACACCGCGACCGTCGGCAGGCCGAAAGCGCTGGCGAGGTGGGTCAGCCCGGTGTCGGCGCCAATGACCAGCGTCGAGCGGCCGATGATGGCGGCGATGTCTGCCAGCGATGATTTGGGCACCACGACCGTTGACGGCACAGCTTTCGCGATCGCTTCGGCCACGGCTTTTTCGCGGTCGTTCGACCAGGTGGTGACCGGCGTCAGGCCGCGCTCCACAAAGAGGCGGGCGGTTTCGATCCAGTCCTGGATGGGCCATTTCTTGTCTTCGCGGCTGGTGCCGTGCAGCAGGAAGGCGGTTTTTCCAGCGATGCCGGCCAGAGTGCCTGCCGGCGCCACAATGCCGGAGTCCAGCCTCGAAAGATCGGGCTGATAGCCGAGCGCCAGCCCGAACAGCCGTCGCGTCCGTTCGATGGCGTGCAGGTTGCGCGGCACGGCATTGGTGACGTCGTAGAACAGAGTTGCCGACGGTTCGCGCGCGCTGGAGCGGTCGAAGCCGGCAATCGGAGCGCCGGCTTGTCGCGCCACCAGGGCCGATTTCAGCAGGCCTTGTGCGTCGATGACCAGATCGTAGCGGCAATCGCGCAAGGCTCGGCGCAAGGTGGCCGCTTCGCGCCAGGTGCCGCCGTCGAACAGCGCCTTGCGCCAGCGCCGGATCGCCACCGTGTGAATTCTGTCGATCGCCGGATGCAGCCCGACGATGCCGGCGAACGCCTCTTCGACGCACCAGTCGAAGGTCACGTCCGGCCGGTTAAGGCTGGTATCCTCGACAGCCGGAAAGGTATGGATGACATCGCCCATCGAGGATGTCTTGACGATGAGGACCTTCATGCCGCGGCCGGGATTTCCAGCAGGCGGCCCGCCGCCGCCGCGACCTGGTCGACTTCAAGCGCCTTCAGGCAGTTGAGGTGGCCGAGCGGACAGATTTTCTGGTGGCAGGGCGAGCACGACAGCCCAAGCCAGACCAGTTCACGGTGCTCGGCCAGCGGCGGCGTATTCTCGGGCGAGGTCGAGCCATAGACGGCCACGATCGGCGTGCCGACGGCAGCGGCGACATGCATCAGCCCGCTGTCGTTGGACACCGCCAGCCTTGCGGCAGCGATCAGGTCGATGGCGTCCTCCAGCCGCGTCTGGCCGGCGAGATCGACGACGCCAGGGGCGAGCGCGGCGATCTCCGCCGTCACGTCGCGGTCGTTCTTCGAGCCGAACAGCGCGACCTTCAAGCCCTTTTCCATGAAATCGCGGGCAAGGCCGGCGTAGCTTTCGCTCGGCCAGCGCTTGGCCGGGCCGAATTCCGCACCAGGCATCAGTGCCGCGAATTTTTGCGGCGTCAGCCCGAAACGGTCGAGCAGGTCAACCTGGTTTTTCGTGTCCACGCTCAGTCGAGGCGCCCGGAAACTGCCGCCCTGGGCGAGGCCGAAATAGGCCTGCGCGGTGCGTCGTTTGAGGCTGTCGGGCAGCGGTACGATGTCGGTCAACAGACCATAGCGCATCTCGCGCAGATGACCGACACGGCGCGGAATGCGGGCAAAGAACGGGATCAGCGCCGACTTCCAGCTGCCCGGCAGGATATAGGCCATGTCGTAGCGGCCGTGCAGCAGGCGGCCGAAGCGGCGACGATGGGTGAATTCGAGCGCACCGGGTTTGAGCGGAAAGTCGATCTGCTGGCGGATTTCGGGCATGCGCTTGACTAGCGGCGCGGCCCATGCCGGTGCCAGTACGTCGATGGCGGCGTTGGGATGCAGCTCCTTCAGCGCCGAAAACAGGCACTGCGCCATCACCATGTCGCCCACCCAGCGTGGGCCGATCACGAGGATCGTTGGGCTTTCAGCCATTCGACATAGTCTCTGACGCCGGTTTCCACTGTCCGGAATTGGCCATTGTAACCGGCCGCGCGCAAACGTGACATATCAGCTTGCGTGAAGCTCTGGTAGCTGCCCTTGAGGTGATCGGGGAATTCGATGAACTCGATTTCGCCCTTGCCCAGCGTGTCGATCACCGTTTCGGCGATGGCGCGAAAGGGCTGGGCGCGGCCGGTGCCGCAATTGAAGATGCCGCTCAGCTCCCGCTTCCACAGCCACAGATTGACGTCGGCGACATCGCCGACATGGATGAAGTCGCGGCTTTGTTCGCCAGGCCCGAAGCCGTCATAGGCGCCGAACAGTTTCGGGTTTTCGCCGCGTTCGACCTGGTTGAACAGATGGAACGCGACCGAGGCCATGGCGCCCTTGTGCGCTTCGCGCGGGCCGTAGACGTTGAAATAGCGCAGGCCCGCGACCTGCGAATGGTCGGTATCGAAGACCGTGCGCCCGGCGAACACCGTTCGCCTGACATAGTCGTCGAACAGCTTCTTGGAATAGGCGTAGACGTTGAGCGGCCGCTCGAGCGCCGGATCCTCGCGAAACTCCGAGCCGCCGCCATAGACGGATGCGGAGGAGGCGTAGAGGAAGGGCACGCGCAGCGCCTGGCTTGCATGCAGCAGCCGTTTCGAGAAGGCGTAATTCACCTCCATCATGAATTTGCCGTTCCACTCGGTGGTGGTCGAGCAGGCGCCCTGGTGGAAGACGGCCTCGATGCGGCCAAGCGAGCCGGCCTCCATGCGGGGCAGAAAATCATCCTTGTCGAGATAGTCGGCGATCCGCAGGTCGGCGAGATTGGCGATCTTGTGGCCGTCGGTGAGATCGTCGACGATAAGGATGTCGTCATGGCCTTCGGTATTCAGAGCGGCGACGATGTTGGAGCCGATCATGCCGGCGCCGCCCGTGACGATGATCATGTTGCTGGCCCTGATACGCGTTTCACTTGCCGATTCCGGCCCTTATAAGGGAGGCTGGGTGGGCTGTCGATAAAGCAGGCGTGGTCGCCAGATCTGCATTCCTTACGCTTGTCTGTTTTGTCTGTTTTGTCTATTATGTGCAAAACGGAGTGGCCTATGAAGCGCTATCCATCGACCGATCTGAAACAGAATCTTGGAGACGTGCTCGCGGCTGCCAGCCAGCAGCCCGTCTCCATCACTCGTCACAACAAGCCGAGATACGTCCTGATGAGCATAGAGACCTACGAAGCTCGCTTCGTCAACGATAGCCGCCGCGTCTACGCGACCGAAGACGCCCCACCCGAACATGTCGAGATGCTTGAGGAATACATGGCGGAGTTGGATCGTGATTAGACCCATCGCCGCCGACGTCTGGAGATATCCATATCTGTGGTATCGCCAACACGGAGACGGCGAGACCGAAGGCCGCAAGACACGACCTGTCGCCTTCGTGGCCGTCCTTCCTGGGAAAGCCGGCGTACGAATCTCTTCATCCTTGCAATCACTTCCACGCAGCCGGGCCGCGATCGCATTGCCGCCAGCATCCCGGAAATTGAACGCCGCCGCGCAGGCCTCGACCCTATCCCTCTTTGGGTAATGGTCGATGAGTACAACCACGATATTCTAGAAACGTCAGCCTATTTCGAACCGGGTGCGCGCATCGGCGCATTCAGCCCATCATTCCATAAGAAAATCATGTCCGCTTTTATCGCGGCCGTCCGCACGGGTCAGTCCAAAGCCATCCCGCGCGCGGACTGAACCGACAGGACAGAGGCATGATCGTGAGGGACCAATAATGCCGTCGACCGAACTGCTCCTGGCGTTTTTCGCCACCACGGCGATCTTCGCCTACATCCCAGGCCCCGCTATGCTTTATGCCGCCGCGCAGACGATGGCACGCGGCCGCTGGTCCGGCCTCACTGCGGCACTTGGCATCCATCTGGGCGGTTACGTGCATGTTTTCGCCGCTGCCGCCGGTCTGTCGGTGCTGTTTCACGCCGTGCCGACGCTCTACATGGCGGTCAAGCTGGTCGGCGCGCTCTATCTGATCTGGCTCGGCGTCTCGCTGTTGCGCAAGCGTGCGGAGGGCGATACGGCGCTGCCCGCGATCGAGCGCAAATCGGCACGACGTGCCTTTTTCGAGAGTATCACCGTCGAGGTGCTCAATCCCAAGACGGCGATCTTCTTCATGGCGTTCCTGCCGCAGTTCATCGATGCTTCGGCGGCGTTTCCGGTCTGGCTGCAGTTCGTCGTGCTGGGCACGATCGTCAATCTGATGTTTTCTTCGGCCGATGTCGTCTGCGTGTTCCTGGCGGGTGCCGTGATCGGCCGCTTGCGGCGTTCGAGCCGCGCACAGCGGCTGATGCAGCGGGCCGGCGGCGCGGTGCTGGTTGGTCTCGGTGTCCATGTCGCCTTGCAGAAGAGCTGACCGCCCGGGCCGTCGCGGCCATGCCCTGCCGTTGCGCTGCATGGAATTGCGGTATATCGGCTTCGCCGTGACCGACCGACCTCGCAATTCGAGCACTGTGACCTATCTGAGATCGACTTTTCCCGCGCGCCGCAGATGACATGATCAAGCACAATCCTCCTTCTCCCGAGCCCCTGCACCGCGCCATTGCGCGGTTCGGCCAGGCCACCGTGCTGGTGGTCGGCGACTTCATCCTCGACCGTTTCGTCAATGGCGTCATCGAGCGGATCTCGCCGGAAGCGCCGATCCCGGTGCTGCACGGGCGCGGCGAGACCTCGACGATGGGCGGCGCCGGCAATGTCGTGGCCAACATCGTTTCGCTCGGTGCCACCGCTGTTCCCGTCTCGGTAATCGGCACCGATGCGGCGGGCGACAGCCTGGTTCGGATGCTTGGCGAGCTTGGCGCCGACACGACCGGCCTGGCGCAGGAGCGCGGCCGCATGACCTCATCGAAGAGCCGTTTCAGCGCGCTCAACCAGCAGGTACTGCGCTTCGACGAGGAGGAGATCAAGCCGCTGGGTGCCGCGGAGCGCGCCGGCTTGATCAGGCATTTCCGCGCCGCGCTGACACGCGCCGACATCGTCATCCTATCCGACTACGGCAAGGGCATCCTGCTTGACGGCGTCGCCGCCGACCTGATCGCCATCTGCCGCGAGGCGGGAAAGCCGGTGCTGGTCGACCCGAAGGGTCGCGATTATGCGCGCTATGCCGGGGCGACCGCCATCACCCCCAACCGTAAAGAGCTTGGCGAAGCTGTCGGCCATGCGGTGTTCGCCGATGACGAGATCGTCGGCGCGGCACGCCAACTGATTTCGGCGCACGGCTTCGACTTCGTCGTCGCGACGCGCAGCGAAAAGGGCATGAGCGTGGTCGGACCGGCCGAGGCGCGCCACATCGCGACCCAGGCGCGGGAAGTGTTCGACGTTTCGGGCGCAGGCGACACGGTGATCGCGAGCTTCGCGCTGGCGTTGGCCGTAGGCGCCGATACCGTCATGGCCGCCTCGATCGCCAATGCCGCCGGCGGCCTCGTTGTGGGAAAGCGCGGCACTGCCCGGCTGACGGTCGAGGAACTCACCGGCGCGCTGTTCCGCTCGCATGGACCGACCGCCCATAAGGACGCCATCCTCGATGCCACATCGGCCGCACGCATGGTCGCGGCGTGGAAGGAAGAGGGCCTGAGCGTCGGCTTCACCAATGGCTGTTTCGACATCCTGCATGCCGGCCATGTCAGCCTCTTGCATGCGGCGCGCAGCCAGTGCGACCGGCTGGTGCTAGGTCTCAACAGCGATGCCTCGGTGCGGCGCCTGAAGGGCGCCGGGCGCCCGGTCAACGACCAGCACGACCGCGCCTGCGTGCTCGCGGCCCTTGCCTCGGTCGATGCGGTCGTGGTGTTCGAGGAGGATACGCCGCTGGCGCTGATCGAAGCGCTGCTGCCCGACATACTGGTCAAGGGCGCCGATTACACGGTCGACACCGTGGTTGGCGCCGATGTGGTGCGGAAGGCCGGCGGACGGGTCGTGTTGGTCGATCTCGTCGCAGGCAAGAGCACCACCGGCACGATTGGCAAATTGCGTGCCGGCGGCACCACAAACTGAGGTTTTCATGTCCGACTTGAACGATTACCTAGTCCGCTCGGCGGCTGCCATATCAGCCATGGTCGAGCGCGACCTCACCAGCGAGATGGAGCGGGCGGCGAGCGCTGTGGTGACGGCGCTTTCCTCGGGGAAAGCTTTGCTGATCGCCGGCAATGGCGGCTCGGCCAGCGATGCCATCCACATCGCCGGCGAACTGGTCGGCCGCTTCCTCAAGGAGCGTAAGGCCTACAATGTCATCGCGCTGCCGGCCAACGCCGCGGTGCTGACCGCCTGGGGCAACGACTATGGTTTCGACACGGTGTTTTCGCGCCAGGTCGAGGCGCATGGCGCGGCCGGCGGCGTACTGCTGGCAATCTCGACCAGCGGCAATTCGCCGAGCATCCTCGCCGCCGCCGAACAGGCGCGAATGATGGACATGACGGTGATCAGCCTGACCGGCGACACCGGCGGCAAGCTGAAGCCGCTCACGGACATCCTGCTCAACGTGCCATCGACCTCGACGCCGATCATCCAGCAGGGGCATCTGTGCCTCTATCATCATCTGTGCGAGATCGTCGAAGCGCGCCTCAGCAATGGCTGACCCCACGACGTCTGGCCGCTATCCGCTGGCGGAACCCGGCCTGTGGGTCGAGCGGGTCGGATCGAGGGTGTTTTCCGCCGGTACACCGGCGCTGTTCCTCGACCGCGACGGCACCATCAATCTCGATACCGGTTATCCTGACGATCCGGGCGAAATAGTACTGCGCGAGGATATCGCCGCGGTGATCGCTGCCGCCAACCGGGCAGGCATTCCCGTCATCATCGTCACCAACCAGTCGGGCATCGCGCGGGGCTATTACGGCTGGGCCGATTTCGCCGCCGTCAATGGCCGCGTGCTCGAGCTGCTACGCGCCGACGATGCGTGCGTGGATATGGTCCTCGCCTGCGCCTATCACGAGGCGGGCTCCGGCCCGCTCGCGGTCGCCGATCATCCGATGCGCAAGCCCAATCCGGGCATGCTGCTGGAGGCGGCCAAACGCCTCGGGCTCGATCTGCGGCGTTCGCTGATCGTCGGCGACAAGCCGGCCGACATGGAGGCTGGACAGCGCGCCGGCCTCTCGCGGGGTTGGCTGGTCGACGGGCAAGCGGCTGTTCAACCGGGCTTCACCGTCAGGCCCTTGCGCGACCGCGAGGATTTCGACGGCCTGCTCGCCGCGATAGCGGCACTTGGCGCCGTGTCGGGCCAGCCGTGACGGCTCACACTGGATCGTTGTCTCGCCAGGCTTCATAAAGCTTGGCCTCGGTGGCGAACGAATACACCATCACCATCATCGAATAGACGAAGCCGTGCCGGCCGCACAGGAAGTAGCGCTTGGCCAGGTAGAACTTCAGGAAGTTGCCGAACGGCGACAGCACAAGCTTTACGAGGCCAGGCTTCTTGCCTCTTTCGAGCAGCGTGGCAACCTTGAGACCGGAATAGGTGTTGGCCCTTGCCAGGTCCTCCGCGACGGTCATTTCGCGGCGATGCAGCAGCACGCCATTTTCAATCGTGCCGGTTTTGCCCGGCACCTCGAACGATTCGTGGACCCGCAAGTTGAGGTCCATGGTGGCCTTGTCGCGGCGGAAAAGACGCAGCAGCCTGTTGTGCAGCACCCAGCGGTGCGCATAGCCATAGCCTTTCAGCTTGTCGCGGCGTCTTATGTACCATCCGTCGATGGCGTCATTGCGAGGCTGCGTCACGTCCCTGATCGACTGCCTGAGCAGATCGTCGATGGCCTCGTCGGCTTCAATCGAAAGGCACCATGGCCGCGTGGCCTGATCGAGCGCGAATTGCCGCTGGCGTGGAAAACCCGGCCAATCGTTGTGAAACAGCCTTATCGGGTAGCCCTTGGCGATGAACTCCTGAACGACATCCAGGGTGCTGTCCGTCGAGCCTGAATCGACGACGATGATCTCGGCGCAGAAGTCGACGCTTTCCAGGCACTGGCCGATCATGTCGGCTTCGTTCATGCAAATGATGAGCGCCGATACCGGGCTAGCAAATCGAGTCATGGTCCCACCCCCGCGGCACAATGTCCTCGGAATTCGCGTTGCTTGCGCCATTTGTTTTTACGCAATTCCCGACGGAAAACCGTTACACACTTTTCCTGGAATTGCTCTAGGAAACCAACAGGGCGGGCCATGGCAGAACGATCCGGCTTTCTACACGAGAGCCTATCGAATGCCAAAGCGGCCCTGATATGGCGAAGCCGGGAATTCGCATCGCCATTCGACCGGCTCAAGCCTGTGCGAACGAGACCAGCCCTTCATCCTTGACCCGGCGGATTGTGAGCGCGGTGCGCACCGTGTCGACATTGGGGGCCGAGGTCAGCTCCTCGATGACGAAGGTCTGGAAGGCGCCGAGGTCGCTCGCCACGCAATGCAGCAGGAAATCGGATTCGCCCGACACCATCCAGGCGTCGCGCACGATCGGCCAGCCTCGGGTACGCTCGGCAAAGGTGCGCAGTTCGGCGTCGGCCTGGTGATGCAGGCCGATCAGGCAGAAGGCGACGACATCAAGGCCTAGCGCCGGCGCGTTGAGCAAAGCGCGGTAGCCGCGGATGATGCCGGCTTCCTCCAGCCGCTTGACGCGGCGCAGGCATGGCGGCGCCGAAATGCCAACGCGGTTCGACAGTTCGACATTGGTCATGCGACCGTCGCCCTGCAATTCGCGCAGGATCTTCCAGTCGATGGCGTCGAGATCGGCCTTGAGTGGCATGAGAGCTCTCGAGAAGTCAGCGGCAACGCGCAAGAATCTTGCGTGATTTTGTAATTAAACGACTTCGCTGTCCATTCCATCCCTCGCCCCGGAATATTTCGCAGGATCAAGCGGGGGGAAGGGTGCGACAAAGCTTTCCGGGGACGAACGCCAACTTGCCTTGCTGGCGTCGTGGGCAACACTTACATTACGCGCGATAGCGACGAGTTTTCCATGCCGCAATTGCCGGCGGCCCCTCCACAGAGGCTTTAGATGACCACCAAGCACGCGCCCGTTCTCATCATCGGTTCCGGCCCGGCCGGCTATACGGCGGCGGTCTACGCCGCCCGCGCCATGCTGAAGCCGATGCTGGTCGCCGGCCTGCAGCAGGGCGGCCAGCTGATGATCACCACCGATGTCGAGAACTATCCCGGCTTCGCCGACCCCATCCAGGGTCCGTGGCTGATGGAGCAGATGCTGAAGCAGGCCGAGCATGTCGGCACCGACATCGTCAACGACATCATCACCGAGGTCGACCTCAACGTGCGGCCGTTCCGGGCCAAGGGCGATTCCGGCACCACCTACACCGCCGACGCGCTGATCATCGCCACCGGCGCGCAGGCCAAGTGGCTGGGCATCCCGACCGAACAGACCTTCATGGGTTTCGGCGTCTCGGCCTGCGCCACCTGCGACGGTTTCTTCTATCGCGGCAAGGATGTCGCGGTGATCGGTGGCGGCAATTCGGCGGTGGAAGAGGCGCTCTACCTGTCCAACCTCGCCAAGAGCGTGACCGTCATCCATCGGCGCAGCGATTTTCGAGCCGAACGCATCCTGCGCGAGCGGCTCTTGAAGAAGGACAATGTCCGCGTCATCTGGGACACGATCGTCGACGAGATCACCGGCCGTCCCGGCAAGACGCCGCTGCCGCCTTCGGTCGAAGGGCTGAAGCTCAAGCATGCGGTGACCGGCCAAGAAACGCACCTCAAGGTCGACGGCGTGTTCGTGGCGATCGGTCACGCACCGGCGGTCGAGCTGTTCGCCGGCAAGCTGAAGCAGAAGCCGAACGGCTATCTGTGGACGGCGCCGGATTCGACCCGCACCGACGTGCCCGGCGTGTTCGCGGCCGGCGACGTCACCGACGACATCTACCGCCAGGCGGTGACGGCGGCGGGGCTCGGCTGCATGGCCGCACTCGAGGCGGAGAAGTATCTGGCCGGTATCGAAGTGCACCGCGAAGCGGCCGAGTAGAGAGTTCAGAAAGCGGCTTGGAAACGCCGTGTAAAAGCCTGATTTTTCATTCAGACGCCAAAACAGAACGAGGGGAATCATGGCGTTGGACTGGGACAAGCTACGCGTGTTTCACGCTGCGGCGGAGGCAGGGTCTTTTACCCATGCGGCCGAGACACTGCATCTGTCGCAATCGGCGATCTCGCGGCAGGTCAGCGCGCTCGAGCATGACGTCGGCGTGCCGCTGTTCAACCGCCATGCCCGCGGGCTGGTGCTGACCGAGCAGGGCGAGATGCTGTTCCGCACGGCGCATGACGTGCTGATGAAGCTGGAGACCATCAAGTCACGGCTGACCGAGACCAAGGACCGCCCCTCCGGCGTGCTCAGGGTGACGACGACGGTGGGACTGGGCGCCGGCTGGCTGACCGAGCGGGTACAGGAGTTCATCGAGCTCTATCCCGAAATCAGCCTGCAGCTGATCCTCGCCAACGAGGAACTCGACCTCACCATGCGCCAGGCCGATTGCGCCATTCGGCTGCGCCAGCCGCAGCAGCCGGACCTGATCCAGCGCCGCCTGTTCACCGTGCATTTCCATCTTTACGCGGCGCCTTCCTATGTCGCCAAGCACGGCAAGCCGGCTTCGGTCGCCGAGCTGAAGGCCCATCGCATCGTCACCTTCGGCGTGCCGGTGCCCGCGCATCTGTCGGAGCTGAACTGGCTGGAAACGGTCGGCGATTTCGAAGGCGGACAAAGGGTGCCGACGCTGCAGATCAACGACATATTGTCGATCAAGCGCGCGGTGGAGGGTGGTGCCGGCATCGCCATGCTGCCCGACTACGTGATCAGCAAGGACTCCGACCTGGTGCAGTTGCTGCCGGAAACCGAGGTGCCGTCCTTCGACACCTATTTCGCCTATCCCGACGCGATGAAGAACCAGGCCAAGCTGCACGTCTTTCGCGACTTCATCATTGCCAAGGCCCGAAGCTGGTCCTTCTGAGGGGCATATCGATATTCAGGTGATGCCGGCCTGCGAACGAGGGCTTCCTGCGCTTCCGGTACTCACGGACCCAAATGTCCGCTCCGTTCCGGTTCTCGGAATCCCCCGCTCTCGGCTCGGCCTGACCTGAATCTCAACATGCCCCATGTGGCTCTGCTTTGACCTAATTTAGCTCCCGCCAGGGTGTCAGCCGAGGCAGCCAGCCCGGGACATTGCGGCGGTAGGTCTCGTATTCGGCGCCGTAGCGGCGGGCCAATGTCGGCTCCTCGTAGAGCCGCACGAAGGAGCCCATGGCGATCGCGCCGATGACGGCATAGGCGACCAGAATCCAGCTCGAGAACAGCAGTGCCTGGCCGAGGATGATCGACAGCACGGCGACATACATCGGGTTGCGGACATGGCGGTAGATGCCGCCGATCACCAGTCTCTCGGTCGGCGCGACCGGAGCGGGCGTGCCCAGGCCTTCGAGCGCAAAGCGGCCGAACGCATGCAGGAGTGCTGCGATCGCGGCGACGATCAGAAGCCCGCCAGCGGAGACAAAGCCCGGCAGGTTCGACCACGGCAAGCCCCAGCGGTCGGTCAACAGCCAAGGCACCAGCCCGGCAACCACGCCGGGGACTGCAATGAAGAAGGCCGCACTGCCGGCGATCGCCGAAAACGTCCGCATTGGCTGCCTCCTCTCCAATTGCCTTAGAAATGAACGCCCGCTGCCCGCTTCCACGCCATTACGCAGTTTTGGCATTTCGAGCCGAGAACCAGCGACGATTGGGATTCTGTAGTGGCAATCGCCCAGTTCATGGCTCCATTTGGACGATTTTGCTGGTCCTATTGGCTTCTGGAACGGGTTAGACCACAGCCTGTGTCTTTTTGCATGCGTGTGTTGCAAAATAGATGCTTGTTTCTTGGGCATGATGAGCACATATATAGATCATCTCCTGGGCGCGTTCTCCTCCCATTAGCGCCCTTGAGTGTTCCCCTCTGGAGGTTAGCCTTAACAGGCACTTCCAATCAAACTCAGCCGGATCTTCGTTGATCCGGCTTTTTTGTTGCCTGTTCCCTGCTGGGCTGGCCAAAAAATCCATCACAATTGCCACGTAACAGTGACATGTAACCTCTGGTAACATATCGCGGACGTCCGGGACCTGCTACGCCGATCATAGGACGCGGTGTGGTTCGGACGGGAGATGGGGGCATCACTCGGACGGCCCGGGCTCAGGCGGCTACCGCGTCCGAACCGTTTCTTCCGCCGACGTTCGGCGGCACCAAATGCGGCGGACCTCCGTTACCTCCCAAGGAAACGGTCCGCAAACAAAACGACGCCCGGTCCCCGCCGGGCGTCGTTTCTTTTTTGCCCCTCGAACCGGGTTCGAGGGGCGTGTGACGGTGCTATGGGTCAGGCAGCCTTGCCGTTGGTGTTCATCGCCTCGTCGGCCAGACGGCCGGTGAGTTCGGCCATGTGGTCGAAGACGGCACGGTAGCTGGCGACGCCCGAAGTTGCAGAGCGCAGTTCGATGATCAGGTCGCCGATCTCGGCCTGCGGCATGGTTGCCTCGACGACATCCCAACCAGGCCAGCCCGGCCTTGCGTCGTAACCAAGGATCTGGCCGCGCCGCTGCGGGATGAGCGCGATGATCTTCGAGGTGGCATCGGACGGCGTGACGATCTCGACCTTCATCACAGGTTCCAGCAGCACCGGCGAACAGGCGGCCATGCCTTCCCTCATCGCCAGCTTGGCCGCCATCTGGAAGGCCATGTCGGAGGAATCCACCGCGTGATACGAGCCGTCCGACAGGTTGACGGCGACATCGACGACGGGAAAGCCGAGCGGCCCGGACTTCAGATAATCGCGCACACCGGTTTCGACCGACTGGATGTAGGTCTTCGGCACGACGCCGCCGGTAATGGTGTCGGTGAACTGGAAACCGGAGCCGCGCGGCAGCGGCTTGATCTCGATCACCACGTCGCCGAACTGGCCATGGCCGCCGGACTGCTTCTTGTGACGGCCGCGCTGCTGCACCGGTTTGCGGATCGTCTCGCGATAGGGCACCGCCGGCGCATGGCCTTCGACCGGTATCTGGTTCTTGCCTTCCAGCCGCTCGCGCACGACCCGTAGATGCATCTCGCCATGACCCGACAGCACGGTCTCGGCCGAGTCCTGGTTGTGGCGCAGGCTGAGCGAGGGATCTTCCTCGGCCAGCCGCTGGATGGCGGCCGACATCTTCACTTCGTCCTTGCGTTCCTTGGGGCGCAGCGCGAAGGCGAAGACCGGCTGCGGAGGCTCGAGCTGGATCAGCGGCTTGATGCCGCCCTTGGTCGAACTCAGGGTCTGGCCGGTCTTGACCTCGTCCAGCTTGCCCAGCGCCACCGTGTCGCCGGCCTTGGCGATGGTCAGCTTGACCTGGTCCTTGCCGAGCATTCGGTAAATGCCGGAGACCTTGGCCGTATCGCCGCTGGGCAGCCAAAGTTCGGAGCCGTCGACGACCTGGCCGGAGAGGATGCGCGACACCGACAGTTTGCCGCCATGCGGCGTGTGGATGGTCTTGATCACCTGGACCACGGTGGCCGCGCCGTCGGGTGCGCCGAGCCGCTTGCGGGTTGCCTCGATGTCGGGTGCGTCGTGGCGGATCGCCTTCAAGAGGCGCAGCACGCCGTTGCCTTTCTCGGCGGTGCCGATCAGCACCGGCGTCACCGCACCATCGCGCAGATCGGCGGCAAGGTCGTCGAAGACGGCATCCTTGGGCGGCTCGATTTCTTCGAGCAGCTGTTCCATCAGCTGGTCATCATGGTCGGCCAGCGTCTCCAGCATGGAGAAGCGTGCCTCGAGTTCGCGCGCTTTGTCGTCGCCCGGTATCTGAGCCACTTCGCTCTCGGCATATTCGCGATAGATGTAGGCACGCTCCAGCGCCAGGTCGATCGAACCGATTACGACGCCGTCCTTGCGCAACGGAATCTGGCGCAGCAGCAACGGCACCGAGCTTGCCGGCTGCAGCATCTTCAGCGTGTCGCGCACACCGGTGATTGCCTTGTCGACCTTGTTGAGAAACAGGATGCGCGGCACGCCGAGATCGTCGAGCTTGCGCATGATCAGCTGCAGGGCAGGGATCTTCTTTTCGTCGGCCTCGGCAACGACCACAGCAAGGTCGCAGGCTGCCAGCACCGGCTCGGCCTCGAAGGAGAATTCGATGGAGCCGGGACAATCGACGAAGGTAATCTGCTCGCCCATGAATTCGGTGGTGGCGATTGTCGCCTCGACGCTCATGGCATGAGCCCGCGCCTCGGGCGAATAATCTGAAACGGTATTGCCTGATGAAACGGGATTTTGTCGGGGAATTGAGCCCGTACGGGCCAAAATGGCTTCGAGAAGTGTCGTCTTACCGCTTGCGAAGGGACCGACTATGGCAATGCATTTCGGTCCCGTGCGTCGTCCTCCGGCGCGAGTACCCATGACTGACCTCCACTCAGGCGTTTCCCGTAGGACCGACTGGCATTCATGGTTCAGGCGTGGTCAATCGGTCCTGGAGCGGCGGCCGGCCTGTTCGACCGTCGCGGGCGGTTCTTTTCGTCGCTACCTGCCCAAAGCCATCGTCCCACTTGTTTGCCGGCAGGGCAAGAAAAATAGAAATCCGGCACTCGGCCGCGGACACGCGCTGCTCGGACGCTGGGCGTCTGGCGGTCGAACACTGTTGCACGTTGGCCGATATCGGTCGAAACTGGGGATGGGCGACCCGTCGCCCTCCGTTCAAGGACCATAGACCATGAAGATCATTGCCTGCGGCAGCGTGCCGACCATCGTAGCGCCAGACAAATATTTCACCGGCCGGGTATTGCAGACGCCGATCATCGAGAAAGAGGCGCCGGCGCGGCTGCGGGCCACGCTGGTCAGCTTCGAGCCGGGCGCGCGCACCCACTGGCATACGCATCCGCTTGGTCAGACACTCTATGTCACCGTGGGCGCCGGTCTCGCGCAGACATGGGGCGAACCGATCCAGGAGATCAGGGCCGGCGACGTCATCTCGTTCGCCCCCGGTGAAAAGCACTGGCACGGCGCGGCGCTTACATCGTCGATGACGCATATTGCCATGCAGGAGGCAATCGACGGCGTCCATGCCGATTGGCTGGAAGCGGTGACCGCGGAGCAATATGGCGGCTGAGTGCCGAGCCCGGCGGGTTCCGCGCGGCGATGCCGACAGCGGCGATTGCCGCGTTCCTCACCACCCACCGCACGGCTGGTCGCCGTGCTGGCTCCGGTCGAGGCGCACTCGGGCAAAGAGGCGAGAAGGCTCACAGCGCGATCAGAAACCCGGCGGTGAAGCCGGGTTTCTGTTTCAGGTGCTGGCCTGATCAGGTCAGCGATGCCGTGAAGCGCTGGATGCGCGTGCAGGCTTCCTCCAGCAGCGTCTCCGAGGTGGCGTAGGAGATGCGGAAGTTGGGGCCAAGGCCAAAGGCCGAGCCGAATACCACGGCGACGCCCTCGGCCTCGAGCAGTTCCGAACAGAAGGTCTCGTCGGTGTCGATCAGCTTGCCGGCTTTAGTCTTCTTGCCGATCAGCTGGGCGCAGGAGGGATAGACGTAGAAAGCGCCTTCCGGCGACGGACACGTAATGCCGCGCGCCTGGTTGAGCATCGAGACAACGAGATCGCGCCTGCCTTGAAAGATCGCCTTGTTCCTGGCGATGAAGTCCTGCGGGCCGTTGAGTGCCTCGACGGAGGCCCATTGCGCGATGGTGCAGGCGCCCGATGTCTGCTGGCCCTGGATCATGTCCATCGCCTTGATCAGCTGGACGGGACCGGCCGCATAGCCAATGCGCCAGCCGGTCATGGCGTAGGCTTTCGACACGCCGTTCATGGTCAGCGTGCGTTCGTAGAGTTTCGGCTCGACCTCGGCGATGGTCTTGAAGACGAAGTCGCCATAGGTCAGGTGCTCGTACATGTCGTCGGTCAGGGTCCAGACATGCGGGTGCTTCAACAGCACGTCGGCCAGCGCGCGCAGTTCGGCTTCGGTGTAGGCGGCGCCCGACGGGTTCGACGGCGAGTTCATCAGCAGCCACTTTGTGCGCGGCGTGATCGCCTTTTCCAGCACAGAAGCGGTCAGCTTGAAGCCGTTGTCGATGGAGGTGTCGGCAAATACCGAGGTGCCGCCGCAGATCGCCACCATCTCGGGATAGCTGACCCAGTAAGGGCGGGGGATGATGACCTCGTCGCCCGGGTTCAGCGTCGCCATGAAGGCGTTGAACAGGATTTGCTTGCCGCCGGTGCCGACGATGGTCTGCTCGGGCTTGTAGTCGAGATTGTTCTCGCGCTTGAATTTCTTCGAGATCGCCTCGCGCAGCGGCACGATGCCCGAAACCGGCGGATACTTGGTCTCGCCCCGGCGGATCGCCTCGATCGCAGCATTCTTGATGTTGTCGGGCGTGTCGAAATCCGGCTCGCCGGCGCCGAGGCCGATAATGTCACGGCCGGCATTTTTCAGCTCGCGCGCCTTCTGCGTCACCGCGATGGTGGCGGAAGGCTTTACGCGGGAAAGGGTGTCGGCAAGAAAGGCCATGACCTTGAACGTCTCCATGGAAGATCGGTGCGACCGGGAGCGGCCGCGGCGCTTCTCATGTCGCATGATTTCGCGCAGTGCAAGCATTGTCGGCTGATCCAGCCGTCAATGACCCGTGATCGGGACCGTGATCGGCAACAATAAATTCATTAACGAGCGGTAGAGGCTTGAGTGGCAGGATCGCAGACCAATTCCGCCAGGTCGCGGAGCGAGGAACCGTGTCGCGCAGCATCGGGCTTGCCCACATCATCCGTCAAGACGACGGCACCTCCACCGGTGTCTGGAGCATCTACACGCTGCGGAGTGCCTTCCAGCCGATCTTTGCCTTCAACGAAGGCAAGCTGTCGGTGGTCGCGTTTGAAGGGTTGATCCGGCCGTTCCGCGACGGCGAGCCGCAATCGCCGATGAATTTCTTCTCGACCTGCCCAGCCGCCGACCGTTTGCATATCGAGGCGCTGACCAGGACGCTGCATCTTCTGAACGCCGGCGCCTGCCTGCCACAAGAGGCGTCGATCTTCGTCAATTTCGACCCGTCGGTGTTCACTGAACGCCCCGTTGCCGACGCCGCCTTGCGCGAAATGCGGCTGGTGCTGCATGAGGCCGGCATCGATCCACGCCGGGTCGTCTGCGAAGTGACCGAGCAGCGCTCGGCGTCGCAGGAAACCCTGCACAGTTTCGTCGCGGCACTGAGGGCCAACGGCTTTCGCATCGCCGTCGACGATTATGGCGCCGCCGATTCCGACATCAACCGCGTCAAGGAGTTGAAGCCGGATATCGTCAAGTTCGATGCCTATTGGATCACGCAACTGATGGAATCCGGCGCCGGCTTCGCGCTCTTGACCACCATGGTGAAAAGTTTCGAGGCACAAGGCATCCGCACGGTGTTCGAAGGTATCGAGGAGAGCTGGCAATTGGAGCTTGCCGAGAAATCGGGAGCGTCGATGGTGCAGGGTTTCGTGCTGGCGCGGCCCGAACTGGCGCCGACCAGTTTTGGCGTCCTCGACAAGAAAAGGCAGGCACCAGTCGCCGCTGCCGCCGACACGCCTGCTCCTGCTCCGGCACCGCATTCGGCGCGGCAGGTGAAGGCGTTCGGACGCAGGGTGGCGCCATGAGGCTTGAGCGGCGGCGCAATGTCGGCGATGCGATCTGGGTCGACGAAGTCGGCATCGCATACGGCATTCATGGCGAGTTCCGGCTGCGCAGCGCCTATCAGCCGATTTTCGCGCCGCGTGGCCGGTTCCTTCACGCGGTCGCGGTCGAAGCCCTGATCGAGCCGCACCGCGCCGGGCGCCCCGGTGCGCCACGGGTTTTCTTCGACAGCATTGCCGCCTCGGATCGGCTGTTCGTCGAGACCATGTGCCGGGCGCTGCACCTCAGGAATTTTTGCAACATCGGCGTCGACGGGCTCGACCTGTTCTTCAACTACAATCCGCTGATCAACGACCATCCCGGGCGGGCGCTGGCCGAGATCCGGCTGATGACCAGGCACCTCGGCGAGTTCGGCCTCGCGCCGGGCATGCTGGTCTGCGAAATCACCGAACAGGCGGCCGATGACACGCTTCTTGCCCGGTTGGCGCGCGAAATGCGGCGCGACGGCATCCGCATCGCCATCGACGATTTCGGCACCGGGCACTCGACCGAGGAGCGGGTGAACCTGCTCAAGCCCGACATCGTCAAGATCGACGGCACATGGTTCGCGGAGTTCTGCCGCCACGCCGCCGCCGAACGGTTCTTCCGCCCGCTGGTTTCCAGTCTGCATGACCGCGGCGCCAAGGTGCTGGTCGAAGGCATCGAGCACCCCACCCATCTTCGCGTCGCGCTCGAAGGCGGCGTCGATCTTCTGCAGGGTTTTCTTCTCGCCCGTCCGGCGCTTGCCGGCACGATATTTGATGAAAAGCCGCTGCACATCGACACGCTGCTTGGCAATATAGGCAATGTCATCCCGCTGTTTGGCTAAAGCGCGTCGCGTTTGAACGGATTCAGGCGAGCGCTCCGGGGAACAGCCATGATACTTTACGGCATGATCGACAGCGGCAATTGCTACAAGCCGCGCCTGCTGATGGCCAAGCTTGGCCTTGCCTTCACCAATGTCGAGGTGAGTTCGCACACCGGCGATACGCGCAAAGCCGATTTTGTCGCCAAGAACCCGAATGCCATGGTGCCGCTGCTCGAACTCGACGACGGCCGTCGCCTGGCCGAGTCCAATGCCATCCTGCTCTATCTCGCCGAAGGCACGCGCTTCCTGCCGGTCGACAGATACGAGCGGGGGCTCGCTTATCAATGGCTGTTCTTCGAGCAGTACAGCCACGAGCCCTACATCGCCGTGCGCAAGGCGCTGCTGACCTTTCCCGAAAGAGCAGGGGATGCGGACTCCGGAGCGGCTGGCAGTGACGCTGGAGCGCGGCAACAAGGCGCTCGGTGTGATGAACAAGCATCTGGAAGACAATGCTTTCTTCGCCGGCGGGGCGCTCAGCGTCGCCGACATCGCGCTCTATGCCTATACGCATACGGCGGAGCAGGGCGGCTTCCAGCTCGACGCCTATCCGTCTGTCGCCGCCTGGCTGAAAAGGGTGGAGGCCGATCCGGGGCATGTGCCGATCGAGTGGCTGGGGTAAGCTTTTCGGCGATTGGCGAAAACCTCGGCGAGGCGTCCTTCTCCCCGTCTCTATACGGGGAGAAGATGGCGGCAGCCAGATGAGGGGCGGCGCCAGCCTTCGGTTGTGTGCTTGGCTCTGCGATCGTCCCTCTTGAAGCGTCGGCGCTGCCCCTCATCGCCCTGCCGGGCACTTCTCCCCGTATAGAGACGGGGAGAAGGACGCTGTCTCGCCGGTTTCGCCAATTGTCGCCACCTAAACCCCAGACAGCAAAAAGGCGGGAAAAATCCCGCCTTCCATGCTTGGTAGCCTGATCGGGAGCGTCCGGTCCGGGCTGGCAGCTATCTGCTGATCCAGCTTGTCGGGTCTTCCGCTCCGGCGCGCTTCTCGCGCGACTGTCAGTACATCCGTGACTTGCCGCGCGCCCCGGGCTCTCGCCCGGCGCGCGCTATCGCAAAATCAGGCTGCCTTGCTCAGAGATCCAGCGGACGACTTGCCAGTGCGGCGGTCCTGCTCGATCTCGAAGTTGATCTTCTGGCCTTCGACCAAGGTCGACAGCCCAGCACGCTCAACAGCGGAGATGTGGACGAAAACGTCCGCGCCGCCCGCGTCAGGCTGAATGAAGCCGAAGCCCTTGGTGGCGTTGAACCACTTGACCGTTCCTGTTGCCATTTTAGATAGTCCTTCAACATTTGCTTTAGATTGACCGGACCGAAGTCCAGCCGGTGTGCATCGAGATTTTGGAGATAGACGTCAGCAAACGCGAAGATCGCGAGGCCCGGATCGATCGGCCGAAATATCAATGGAAGGCATATAGGCTGGTTTCGCATAAAATACAAGACTGCGTGAGAAAACCGTGATCGAGGGGCTGCCCAACGGCTGCCCCAATCTGCTGAAAACGTTGCGGCAGGTCGCGCTGTCCTCGAGCGGCGGATCAGGGGGAGAGGACCATGAAAACCATTCTACTTGCCGGCTGCCTGACGCTGGTGGCGGCCGAGGCGCAGGCGATCTCGCGCTACGATCCGACGCGTATGAGCTGCGGCAAGGTTCAGGCGACGATAGCCCGGCAAGGCGCCGTCATCCTGCGCTACCAGTCGACGCGGGTGCCGGGATTGCCGCTTTACGACCGCTATGTGCAGAGCCAGCAATTCTGCACCATGGGCGAGGTGAGGACGCGCGCCTACGTGCCCAGCGCCGACACCAAGTCCTGTTCCGTCTATAACTGCAAGCGCCCGGACAATGACCGGCATTTCCGCAGGCGGTTCTTCCACAACAACTAGAACTTGTCCGCGTCAGAACCCGAAGGAAACCTGCGCCGGTGGCGGCGGGCCGACGCGCACGCCTTCCATGGCCAGCATCTTCTCCTTGGTGACCGAGCCGCCGGGCGCCGAGAAGCCGCCGATTTTGCCGCCGGCGGCAAGGATGCGATGGCAAGGAATGACCAGCGGCACCGGATTGGCGCCGAGCGCCACCCCGGTTTCGCGGGCGAGCCCCGCATGGCCGGCGGTTTTGGCCAGCTCGCCATAGGTGGTGGTTTCGCCGAAGGAGAGTTTTCGCGCCGCGTCATAGATGGCGAGGCGGAAATCGTCGACGCCGTCGAGATCGACCGGCACGCCGGAGAAATCGACGTCCTCGCCCGCCGCATAAGCCTTGATCGAGGCGATCAGGTCGACCACCCATGGCGGCTGGGCCGTGGAGGCGGAAACGCCTCCATGGCGCAGCAGGCGCCGCTCCACCGCTTCGCGGCTGCGTTCGGGCAGGCAGAGCCGGATCAGGCCCTTTTCGCTCCACGCGATGCCCATGAAACCGATCACTGTTTCTAACACTGCGTGGCCGGCCGTGATCGAAGATGTCGTGTCCATGCCGCGTTCCTTTCCGCAAAGTGGCGAAAACCGGGATTCGTCCCGGTACATATCCAGAACAATATGGCATCAGAGGCCAAGTCTCGCCACCCGAAAACCACCTGATGGCCCCGATTGCCGCTCATGAATCGGTGGTGTAAGGGATTTCTTAACAACCCGACAAATCGGACCCGAGCGCGGCTTGCCAGCAAAACTCAACCTTATCGCGATCGGCGTGATCCTGGCCGCCGCCGGCGTCAGCGGCTGCACGTCGACCTCGCAGATGAAGTCCGCGCCTGCTCTTACCGAAACAACAACCGCCGCCGGCGCTGATGCCGGCTTCACCGTGCCGCTGCCGGAGACGGTTTCAGTGCTGCCTGAATCCTCCGGTATCGCTCCCGTTCAGACGGCCGCGCTACCGCTCGATCCCGCGGCACAACCGGCGGCAGTGACCGCCGCCTTTGCCGGTTCGACGCCGGCGGCACCAGCCGTGATGACCGCCAATGCCTGGCAGGCGCCTGCGCCAGCCAATGCGGGCGAGCCGGTCCAGGCTGCCGAGACCTATACGACCGCGGGGCTGGTGATGCCGGCGACCGCCAAGGGCGACCGGATGCCCGGCGTCCAGCAGGTCGCCTATGTCGTGCCGCAGAACCGGGCTGCCCTGGTGCAGGGTCCCGTCGGGCCGACGGAAGAACATGCGACGGGCGTGCGTGGCGATGTCGAACGGCTGATCGAGAAATATGCCGCCCTCTACCAGGTGCCGGTGGACCTGGTGCGCCGCGTCGTCAACCGCGAGAGCACCTTCAACCCGAAAGCCTACAACAATGGCCATTGGGGGCTGATGCAGATCAAGCACGCGACGGCGCGCGGCATGGGCTATGACGGACCGGCCAAGGGCCTGTTCGACGCCGAGACCAATTTGAAATACGCGGTGAAATATCTGCGTGGCGCCTGGCTGGTGGCCGGCGGCAACGCCAAGAAGGCCGACTGGCTCTACCAGACCGGCTACTATTTCGACGCCAAGCGCAAGGGCCTGCTCGAGGCGACCGGCCTTGGTGTCGACCGTCAGCGCCGCCGCCTGCAGCCCGACGCCTGAGCGCGATGCCGGAACCGCGTCCGCCGGCTTTGAACGACATCCGGCTGCGCAAGATCCTCGACGAGACGCTGGTTCCGCCGCACTGGCCGGACGGTTTCGTCATGCGCTGCTTCGAGCCCGGTGATGCGCTGCCCCTGCATGCGCTGTTGACCGAAGTGTTCGACGACGGCGCCGATGGCCCGTTCGACGAATGGTGGCCGCGTATCGCGGATGATCCCGAATTCGACCCGGCGCTGTGCTTCCTCGTCATCGATGCCAAGGGTCGGCTGGCGGCGGCGGCGCTGTGCTGGACCCGCGCCTTCGTCAAGGACCTCGCCGTTCATCCCGAGGCGCGCGGCAAGGGCGTTGCCGAGGCGCTGATGTGGCACGCCTTCGCCATTTTTCGCGAACGCGGCGCCGACCATGTCGACCTCAAGACCAACACGGTCGAGAACGCCGCCGCCGTCCGGCTCTACGAGCGACTGGGAATGATGCCTGTCGCCTGGGAAGGCTGAAACCATTCCAGCCGCGCGAATCGGCCCGATCGCCGATCACAAGGAATGACTCGCTTTGGGAACCCAAAGCGCCGCTTCGCATTCATTGCAGGGTGGGGTCTGACAAGCTGCCGGCGGGGGGGAGGATTTTCCGTCGCCGGCCGCGGAGGGACATCCGCCATCATGAATCTTTTTCACGCATTTCTGGCACTCGGTGTCGCCGCCATGCTGGCTGCTGCTCCGGCGCGGGCCGTCGAGTTGTCGATCGTGTCGGGCGATACGGGCGACGGCATCAAGGTGCTGCGCGAGATCCTCGACCGTTACGAGAAAGACAGCGGCAACAAAGTCGGCATCGTCGTCATGCCGACGTCCGGGACCGACCAGTTCGGCCAATACCGGCTTTGGCTCGCCGCGGGTAACAGCGACATCGACGTCTATCAGACGGACGTGATCTGGGCGCCGCAGCTCGCCAGCCAGCTCGTCGATCTGACCGCCGCGACCAAGGATGTCGTCGGCGCCCATTTCCCGTCGATCATCCAGTCGCAGACGGTCGATGGCAAGCTCGTCGCTCTGCCGATCTTCACCGATGCGCCGGCGCTCTACTACCGCAAGGATCTCCTCGACAAATACGGCGCCAAGGTGCCGGCCACCTGGAAGGAACTGGCGGACACCGCCAAGCTGGTCATGGACAAGGAGCGTGCGGCGGGCAATCGGGATATCTGGGGCTTCGTCTTTCAAGGCAACGCCTATGAGGGGCTGACCTGCGACGCGCTCGAATGGGTGATGTCGAATGGCGGCGGCCAGATCATCGAGCCGGACGGCTCCATCTCCATCAACAACCCGAACGCGGCGGCGGCGCTCGATATGGCCAAGGGCTGGGTCGGGACCATCGCGCCGCCCGGCGTGCTTGCCTACCAGGAAGAGGAATCGCGCGGCGTGTGGCAGACCGGCAACGCGGTGTTCATGCGCAACTGGCCCTATGCCTACGCGCTTGGCAACGGCGAGGGCTCGCCGATCAAGGGCAAATTCGACGTGGCGCCGCTGCCGGCCGGCACGGGCGAAGGCGCCCGACCGGTCGCGACCCTGGGCGGCTGGAATCTCGCCGTCTCCAAATATTCGAAGCATCCGGATGCCGCGATCGAGCTGGTCAAGTTCATCGCCTCGCCCGCGATGCAGAAATACCGCACGCTGAAGACGTCCAACCTGCCGACCATCCAGGCGCTGTATGACGATGCCGACATCGCCAGGCAACAGCCGATTGTTCCGCGCTGGAAGCAGATATTTCTCAATGCGGTGCCGCGCCCCTCTGCCGCGACCAGGATCAAATACAACGAGGCGTCGAGCCAGTTCTGGAACGCCGTTCACAACACGCTCTCGGGCGACGGTACTGCCGCCGACAATCTGGCCGACCTCGAAGCGATGCTGACCAAGCTGAAGGGCCGAGGCTGGTGACGCGACGATGCCGGGGCATCCGCCCGGCGGAACCGCAACGAGCGGGTGCGAGATGACAGGAATGGAACCGGTACCCGAAACAGCCAGGGCTGCGCATACGCCGCTGAAGGCACAGCGCGTTCGCTCGGCGTGGCTTTTCCTGGCGCCAATGCTTCTGGTGCTCGCTGCGGCGGCCGGCTGGCCGCTTGCCCGCACGGTCTATTTCAGCTTCACCGACGCCTCGCTGGCCGACCTCGACGCGCGCCAATGGGTCGGCTTCGCCAATTATTTCTCGGCGTTCAGCATGCCGAGCGGGCGGGTCCTCTACGATGGTCTGCTCGTTGACCCGGTCTGGTGGCGTGCCGTCTGGAACACGATGCGCTTCGCGGTGGTCTCCGTGACCTGCGAGACGATCCTCGGCACGATCGTTGCGCTGGTTCTCAATGCCAAATTCCCGGGCCGCGGCATCGTCAGGGCGGCGATCCTCATCCCCTGGGCCATCCCGACGATCGTCTCGGCGAAGATGTGGCAGTGGATGCTCAACGACCAGTTCGGCATCATCAATGTCGTGTTGCTGAACCTCGGCCTGATCAGCGGCAAGATCGCCTGGACGGCCAACGCCGATACGGCGATGGCGGCGATCCTCATCGTCGATATCTGGAAGGCGACACCATTCATGACGCTGCTCATCCTGGCCGCGCTGCAGATGCTGCCGAGGGAGATCATCGAGGTCGCCAGGCTCGACGGTGCCAACCCGTGGCAGATCTTCTGGCGGGTGACCTTGCCGCTCATCCGCCCGGCGGTGATGGTGGCGGTGATCTTCCGCGCGCTCGACGCGCTGCGTATTTTCGACCTGAACTATGTGCTGACGCCCAACAATGTGCACACCAAGTCGATGTCGGTGTTTGCCCGCGAGAACCTGTTCGAGTTCGACAAGTTCGCCTATGGCTCCGCCGCCTCGACCTTGCTCTTCCTCATCCTCGCTTTGCTCACCATCGTCACCATCCGGGTCGGCCGGATAAGCCTGGACGGAGGCCGCTGACATGTGGATCCTGAAGCGCACGGCCTTTTATCTGCTGGTCGGCGGAATCGTCTTCGTCGCGGTGTTCCCGTTCTACTACGCCATCGTCACCAGCCTGAAATCGGGGACCGACCTGTTCCGGGCCGATCTGTGGCCGACGACGGTCAGTTTTGCCAACTACCGGAATGTGCTGACCGAGGGCAGCTTCGTGCGCAATCTCATAAATTCGCTGTTCGTCTCGGGCGCGGTCGTCGCGCTGTCGCTGTTGCTCGGCGTCACATCAGCCTATGCGCTGGCACGCATCCGCTTTCGCGGCCGCTCGGCCCTGCTGTTCACCATCCTGTCGGTCTCGATGTTCCCGCAGGTGGCGCTGCTGGCCGGGCTGTTCGAACTGGTCCGCATGTTCGGCCTCTACAATTCGCTGTTCGCGCTGATTTTCTCCTACATGATCTTCACCTTGCCCTTCACCGTCTGGGTGCTCACCACCTTCGTCCGCGATCTGCCGGTCGAGCTCGAGGAGGCGGCGATCCTCGACGGCGCGACGCCGTGGATCATCATCACCCGGGTGTTCCTGCCGCTGATGTGGCCGGCGCTGGCGACCACCGGGCTGCTGGCCTTCATCGGCGCATGGAACGAGTTCCTGTTTGCCCTGACATTCACCTCCAACAACGCGCAGCGGACCGTGCCGGTGGCGATCGCGCTGCTCTCCGGCAACTCGCAGTTCGAGATCCCGTGGGGCAACATCATGGCCGCATCGGTGATCGTCACGGTGCCGCTGGTGGTGCTGGTCCTGATCTTCCAGCGCAAGATCGTCTCCGGCCTCACGGCCGGTGGCGTCAAGGGGTGAGGCGGTGTCATCGTGCGGCGCGTTTGCCGAGCTGCCGCGAGAATCAGGCAAGTAAAGGAAATGTCCACCAACGCGGCAGGCCGCATCTTGCCTGCACTCGTCCGGTTGCTAAGCTTCGCCTGCGTGGGGCGTTGCTGAACCGGAGGAAACGTGATGCGGTTTCTGCTCTCCAGCCTTGCCACCCTGATACTTGCCGCCCCGCTCTTTGTGAACACCGCGCGGGCCGCCGACGACTGCGCCAATGCGCAGGACCAGGCGACCATGAACGAGTGCGCCGGCAAGGATTTCGCGGCGTCCGACAAGAAGCTCAACGACGCCTACAAGCAGATCGAGGGCAGGCTGAAGGACAATGCCGCGTCGAAGAAGCTGCTGGTCAATGCGCAGCGCGCCTGGGTCGCTTTCCGTGACGCCGAATGCAATTTCCAGGGCGGCCCGCCCGAAACCGCCGGCAGCATCCGTCCCATGGTGATCGCCAATTGCCAGGCCGGATTGACCGAAAAACGGCTGAAGGATTTTCAGGGTTACCTCCATTGCGAGGAAGGGGTGATGGACTGCCCGGTGCCGGCGGCGCAGTAGCGTTCGCCGGTCCTGCGAAAGGTTCCGCCGTTGTCGTCTTGCCGCGCGCAAAAATGTCGGAGTCGATCGTCGCCAGACGTCCTTGGGTCGTAGAGCAACCGCGCCGGGACGCCGGCGCGACGACCAAGGAGACGATCATGATCACCTTTCCCAACGAGTCCGCCAGATACCGCACCGCGCGTGAAAAACTGCTGCGGAAGGAAATGGAGCTGCGCCGCGCCATGGAGGACGTGGCCGAGGCACGGCGGGCGCTGCCTCCCGGCGGACTGATCCGCCAGGACTATGAGTTCGACGGGCTGGATACCGATGGAAGGCCAGCAAGGGTCAAACTTTCGGAGCTGTTCGCGCCGGGCAAGAACTCGCTGATCCTCTATAACATGATGTTTCCGCGCCATCCCCAGGAGACGCGCGAGGTGGCCACCAGCGGCGGCACGGCGAGGCTTGCGCGACAGGACCAGCCATGTCCATCCTGCACCGCGCTGCTCGACCAGTTCGATGGCGCGGTCGGGCATCTCGAGGCGGCCGGCTTCAATTTCGCGGTGGTCGGCAAGACCGCGCTCGAAAACCTGGTCACGCTCGGCCGCGACCGGGGCTGGCACAACATGCGGCTGGTGTCTTCGGCCAACAACAGCTTCAAGCGCGACTACAATGCCGAGGATGCCGACGGCGCGCAGATCCCGCTGCTGTCGGTGTTTCATCGCGATGCCGACGGCATCCGCCATTTCTGGTCGTCCGAGTTGGGCTTCGCGGCACCGGAGCCCGGCCAGGACCCGCGCGCCATCGGCACCTGCGAGATCCTGTGGAACCTGATGGATTTCACGCCGGAAGGCCGGCCGAACTGGAACGAACAGCTGCAATATGGCGAGGCGTGTTGCCATTGAGGGCCAAGCGAAGCGCAACTTCATTCTGTCTGCCGCGTTGGGCCTTTGGGACCCAACACGGAGAGTTCAGATGAGACCCTATCTCACCATCGCCACGCTGGCCCTTCTGGCCGGCGCGCCCACGGCTTTCGCGCAACAGGCAGCACCCGCCGACGTGCCGCCGCTTTCGGAAAACAAGGTCGACACCGAGACCTTCTCCAGGACGCTGGCCAGCGCCAATCGTTTCGAGATCGAGAGCAGCAAGCTGGCTGAGGAGAAGGGCGTTGCGGCGGACGTGAAGGATTTCGCCGGGCTGATGGTCAAGGACCACACCAAGGCCGGCCAGGATTTCAGGATGGCTCGGGAAAAGAGCCAGACCACCGCGTCGGTGGCACCCGAAGGCCCACCGCTGCTGCCGAAGGATCAGGCGATGCTGGACCAGCTCAAGGCTCTGGATGGCGAGCCCTTCCAGGCCAAATACATCGCCCTGCAGACCGAAGCGCACAAGCAGGCGGTGGCGCTGTTTTCCACCTATGCGCGGTCAGGCGACGACCCGGCGCTGAAGGAATTCGCCAAGAAGACGCTGCCGACGCTGCGGATGCACGAGAAGCACGCGAAGGAACTGGCGGTCGCGCACCAGGGTTGAAGGCGGTTCAAGGTCGGCGCCTACGGCGCCCCCCTCTGTCCTGCCGGACATCTCCCCCACAGGTGGGGAGATTGGCAGCTTCGGCGCCGGCGCTCTTCTTGCAACGGTGAAAATTAGCGAAGGCCGCAGTGACGGCCAATCTCCCTCCTTGTGGGGGAGATGTCCGGCAGGACAGAGGGGGGCGCCGTAGAGTGCCACGTTGGATGCTAGCCTGTTGGCAAACCACTGCCGCAAGCTGGCCCTGTGCCTCCGTCCTCCATGAATTAGACTGCGGCAATCAATCCGAGGGAGACACCCATGCCCAAGGTCGATCTATCAGCCGTCCCCATCCGCAAGGGCTCTGGCTACCCCGCACCCTTCGATGCCCCCTGCGCCGAGCGCGCGCGCCGCCGCCTGGGCGATGCAGGCGGCCTCACCGATTTCGGCGTCAACCTCATGACCCTGCCACCCGGCGGCTGGTCCAGCCAGCGGCACTGGCACAGCCATGAGGACGAGTTCGTCTATCTGCTGGAGGGCGAACTGACGCTGGTCGAGGATGACGGCGAAACGCTGCTCGGGGCAGGCGACTGCGCGACCTTCGCCAAGAACAGCGGCAACGGCCACCACCTGATCAACCGTTCGTCGACGACGGCGCTCTATCTGGAGGTCGGCTCGCGCATCCCGGACGATGTCATCACCTGCTCCGACATCGACATGATGAGCCCAAGCTCCGACGGACGTTTCCTGCACAAGGATGGCACGCCATATCCGGGGCAGGGGTGAGCGCAATCGCAAATGGCGGCGACAGCCCTACGACATTCACCAGGACCGCGACGAGGTCCGGCTCTGGACCATGCGCCGGCGCTGGCGTTCGGCCAGTGGCACGATAAGCTCTCTGCAAACCCAGGGAGATTGCCATGAAGAAGGAAATCATCGAAGTGCCGGTGCTGTCGGCGGCCGTGCGCGCCTTGGGCGTGCCTCTGTCGCTGGTGACCAGGGCCGCCGGGCTGGTCTTCGTGTCCGGCACGCCGCCGCTCGATATTGCGACCGGCAGGCTGGTCAAGGGCGATATCGAAACACAGACCGAAGCGTCGCTGAAGGCGCTGAAGCATTGCCTGGAAGCGGCCGGCACCTCGCTGGACAATGTGGTGATGGTGCGCATCTACGCCGTCAATTCCGGCTTCTACAACGCCATCAACCGGGTCTACGCCAGGCATTTCCCCGAAAACCCGCCATCACGGACCTTCGTGCCAGTGGCGTCATGGCCGATGGAGTTCGATATCGAGATCGAGTGTGTGGCGACGGCTTGATCTTCCCTTCTCCCCTTGTGGGCCCACAAGGGGAGAAGGGAGGCGCGCTCCCCATCACTTGCTCTGACATCAGTCTGATGAACTGCAACGCCGACATCCGCTTTCTGCACGCCGCATCCGGGCAGGGGTGAGCGGCTGGCTCTGGACCATGCGTCGGCGCTGGCGTTCCATTGGCGCCGGGATAAGCTCCCTGCAAACAAAGGGAGGATTGCCATGAAGAAGGAAATCATCGAAGTGCCTGTCATGTCGGCCAAGGTGCGGGCGCTTGGCCTTCCCTGCTCGACAGCGGTGAGGGCCAACGGCTTCGTGTTCATCTCGGCGACGCCGCCGGTGGACATGGTGACCGGCGAGATGGTGCGCGGCGACATCGAAACGCAGACCGAGGCGTCGCTGAAGGCACTGAAACATTGCCTGGAAGCGGCCGGCACCTCGCTGGAAAACGTGGTGATGGTGCGCATCTACGCCGTCAATTCCGGCTTCTACAACGCCATCAACCGGGTTTATGCGAAGTACTTCAGCGTCAACCCGCCGGCGCGGAGTTTTGTGCCGGTGGCTTCATGGCCTATGGAGTTCGATATTGAGATTGAGTGCGTGGCGGTGGCTTGATAGGACTTGCGGAAAGATAATCGCCATGTCTGCATGGCAGGAGAATTGTTAGCAGACCGCCACCCGACGATCTAGGCAACGGACGGTAGGATCCTCAACGAGCTTCACCAGCTAATCGCCAAAATTCCCGGGGTGATCAACAAATAGGGCTAACCAAAGGCCTTTAGCACAGTCGGATGAATCAAAACTCGGCCGTCCCTATGGAAACTTCGATTCCCGCGATGGTAAGTTTGGACGATAGGTTGACCTGTTGCGTCGTCGCGCATAGTTCCAAATATTCCTAATATGTAAATCAGCTCGATAAAGTGCTCAAGGCTGTAAAAATTCGTATTATTTCCTTTGGCTATTTCGTATATTGGGCGTAGTACCTTTGTAAAGCTTTTGTAGTTGTATGTGTGTGTTTGTCGATCACGCTAGGCACTATCTTTCTAAATTCGTTCTCAAGCGCAGCAATGGATGCCGAATTCATAAATGGACTAGCGGAAGATTTTATCTCGCTCCAAGACAGCTGTGCGTAAATTCTCCAAATTGCGTTTATTTCGGACGAGCTTAATTGTGATCTTTTTGAATAAAGCTCCTTTGCGCATTTAAAGAATCTTACAAAATCGCGCGGCTTGACCCATGTTCTGTGTAGAAATTCTTCAGCGTCTATATTTGCCATGTATACGCGAAAAAAGTCTCCTATTGAGAAATTTGACTCTATAGAAGCCTTAAATCTTTCGAATATAAATTTAAACAGAGGGTGATCTTTATTTTGTGGGAAGGATGACCAAGTTAAATTATATCCAACCGACTCGACAGAGTGGTTAACGTCAGCAGATGAGATTATTGGGTGCTCAAGATATTCTGATCTAACGGCCGAGTAAATTCTTAGGTCAATCTGTTCTTCTGAAAATCTATCATTAAGACTATGCATTGCGAGTATACAATCCCTTACAAGCATAGCATCTTGCTGTAAGGCTTCTTCCGATCGGTACGCGAAATGAATCTCGTCAACAAAAATGCACGCTTTGATCCCTAGGCGCTTCGCTCGACGTACCAAGAAATTCAGCAGATCATCGTTGTTCCTCTTAAGTAATTTTCCGGCATCTAGGAGTGCGGTTCCAACAGTCACTTTATCAAGGTTGACTCCGGCTGCGTTAAAAATTGCAGTAATAGAATCGAATCCTAGAGAGATCAGTTCACCCAGCGTGGAGTTTTTAATTTTTTCCACCCAAGTCGCGTCGTTACCTGGCCTGTCTTCATCATATGTTCCTGAGGACGCAAAAGTCTGCTTTATCAATATAAATATTAGTATCCTTTTAATTGCATGATGAAAATGCTTGAACCTCTCGATATTTACCTCGTCGAGCATCAGTGGCAGTTTTGAGAACGCGTGAAGGTCGCTCTCTTCCAAAAAGGATCTTCGAAACACGAGAAAATAGGTAGAAAATTCGTTCTTCAGGCGATTTTCCAAATATCGGATCGCCGCCGTTTTACCCGTTCCCTTTTGGCCATAAATTAAGAATTTTTCTCCACTCAGGAATTGGTCAAGAGGAAAATTTGGAATTGCAAAAAAGGTATCTAAAAATATTGGTGTCCGTTTGGCTTTGATAGCGCTGTAGTATTCGACATTGGCATCCGGCTCGCCAATCCTTATGTCACCGAAAGTTGGATAAATTGTTGTCATGACGGATAGTCCCCCCAAAAAGGACAAGCTTGAAACAATTCGTACTCACGTGTCTAGGAAAAAATTGAGTTCACGACGATAGCGTTCCAACACGACGACAGGTGTTCGCCAGTATCGCTGCGTGTAGAACATTTCACTCTCATCCAATTTGGAGAGAAGAAGGCCAAGCGTCTACGCAAAATACTCCTGCAGCGGCCTCACTTCGAGGCTCCCCGCTTTCAACGCCGCAATCGCCTCCGCCACGGCCGCCGCACCCGACAACGTCGTATAATACGGCACCTTCTGCATCAGCGTGGCGCGGCGCAGCGATTTGGAGTCCGACACCGCCTTCTGGCCATCAGTCGTGTTGAAGACGATCTGCACCTGTCGGTTGCGGATGGCGTCTTCGATGTGAGGGCGGCCTTCCAGCACCTTGTTTATTTTCTCGGCGACGACGCCGTTTTCGGCGAGGAAGCGGGCGGTGCCGGAGGTCGCCATGACCTTGAAGCCGAGGCCGGCGAGGCGCTTGACCGCCGGCAGGATGCCCTTCTTGTCCTCGTCGCGCACCGAGACGAACAGGGTGCCGGAGCGCGGCAGGTCGACGCCGGCGCCGAGCTGGCTCTTGGCGAAGGCCAGCGCGAAGTCGCGGTCGAGGCCCATGACCTCGCCGGTCGAGCGCATTTCCGGGCCGAGCAATATGTCGACGCCGGGGAAGCGGGCGAAGGGGAAGACGGCTTCCTTGACCGCGATGTGGCCGGGGTTCCTGGGGTCGGGCATGGCGCCGTAATGGGCGAAGGCGTCTTCCAGGCTCTCACCTGCCATGATGCGGGCGGCGATCTTGGCAATGGGACGCCCGATGGTCTTGGCGACGAAGGGCACGGTGCGCGACGCGCGCGGATTGACCTCCAGCACATAGACCGTGCCGTCCTTGATCGCATACTGCACGTTCATCAGGCCGCCGACATTGAGCGCGCGGGCAAGCGCGGCCGTCTGGCGCTCCAGCTCGTCGACCAGCTCCGAAGGCAGCGAGTGCACCGGCAGCGAGCAGGCACTGTCGCCCGAGTGGATGCCGGCCTCCTCGATGTGCTCCAATATGCCGGAGACGAAGGTCGACTTGCCGTCGCAGAGGCAGTCGACATCGACCTCGATGGCGCCACTGAGATAGGTGTCGAACAGCAGCGGGTTCTTGCCCAAGAGCGTGTTGATCTGGCCGGTCTTGTCGTTGGGGTATTTCTGCTTGATGTCTTCCGGCACCAGGCCGGGCACGGTGTCGAGCAGGTAGGTTTGCAGCATGCCCTCGCTGTGGATGATCTGCATGGCGCGGCCGCCCAGCACATAGGACGGGCGCACCACCAGCGGGAAACCGAGCTCGCCGGCGACGAGGCGGGCCTGCTCGACCGAATAGGCGATGCCGTTTTTCGGCTGGCTGAGGCCGAGCTTGTGCAGCAGCTTCTGGAAGCGGTCGCGGTCCTCGGCCAGATCGATCATGTCGGGCGAGGTGCCGAGGATCGGGATGCCGGCCTTCTCCAGCGCATCCGCCAGCTTCAGCGGCGTCTGGCCGCCGAACTGGACGATGACGCCGATCAGCTCGCCCGACGCCTGCTCGGCGCGCAGGATCTCCAGCACGTCCTCGGCCGTCAGCGGCTCGAAATAGAGCCGGTCGGAGGTGTCGTAGTCGGTCGACACGGTCTCCGGGTTGCAGTTGATCATGATCGCTTCGTAGCCGGCGTCGCGCAGCGCAAAGGCGGCATGGCAGCAGCAATAGTCGAACTCGATGCCCTGGCCGATGCGGTTGGGGCCGCCGCCGAGGATGACGACCTTCTTGCGCGACGACACCTGCGCCTCGTTGGCGAGCGCGCCGGCAAACGGCACTTCATAGGTCGAATACATGTAGGCGGTGGGGGAGGCGAACTCGGCCGCGCAGGTGTCGATGCGCTTGTAAACCGGATGAACGTCGAGCTTGTCACGGATCTTGGCAATCACCTCGACGTCGGTCTTCGTCAGCGAGGCGAGGCGGGCGTCGGAAAAACCCATCGCCTTCAGCATGCGCAGGTTGACGGCGTCCTGCGGGATGCCGTGCTCGCGGATGCGGGCTTCCATGGCGAGGATGCCGGCGATCTGCTCGAGGAACCACGGGTCGATCTTGCACATGGCGTGCACGTCTTCCAGCGAGGTGCCCATGCGGATCGCCTGCGCCACCATGCGCAGCCGGTCGGGCGTCGGCGTGCCCAGTGCGGCGCGGATGGCATTGCGGTCGTCGGCATGGTTGGCGGTCGCCGCACCGTAGCCGAGGCCGGGGATTTCGATTTCGTCCAGACCCGTCAGGCCGGTCTCCAGTCCACGCAGCGCCTTCTGCAGCGATTCCTGGAAGGTGCGGCCGATGGCCATCACTTCGCCGACCGACTTCATGGCGGTGGTCAGCACCGGCTCGGCGCCGGGGAACTTTTCAAACGCAAAACGCGGGATTTTGGTGACGACGTAGTCGATGCTGGGTTCGAACGAGGCGGGCGTGGCGCCGCCGGTGATGTCGTTCTCCAGCTCGTCCAGCGTGTAGCCGACAGCAAGCTTGGCCGCGATCCTGGCGATGGGGAAACCGGTCGCCTTGGAGGCGAGAGCCGACGAGCGCGAGACGCGCGGGTTCATCTCGATGACCACCAGACGGCCGTCGGCCGGGTTGACGGCGAACTGCACGTTGGAGCCGCCGGTCTCGACGCCGATCTCGCGCAGCACCGCGATCGACGCGTTGCGCATCATCTGGTATTCCTTGTCGGTCAGCGTCAGCGCCGGGGCGACGGTGATCGAATCGCCCGTATGCACGCCCATCGGGTCGATGTTCTCGATCGAGCAGACGATGATGCAATTGTCCGCCTTGTCGCGGACGACCTCCATCTCATATTCCTTCCAGCCGAGCACGCTCTCCTCGATCAGCACTTCGGTGGTCGGCGAGGCGTCGAGGCCGGACTGGACGATCTCGTAGAATTCGGCACGGTTGTAGGCGATGCCGCCGCCGGTGCCGCCCATGGTGAAGGACGGGCGGATGATGGCCGGCAGGCCGACATGGTCGAGCGCTTGTGCTGCAATCGCCATGCCGTGGCTGATGTAGCGCTGCTTGCGATCGCCTTCTCCGAGGTTCCAGCGGGTTTCCAGCGCGTCGAGCGCGGCGTCGAGATCGGCAGGCGCCTCGGCCTTGACGGCAGCGCGCTCGGCCTCATGCGTCTTGCGGTCGGTGTTCTTGACGTCGGTGGCGTTGGCCAGCATCGACTTCGGCGTTTCCAGGCCGATCTTCTTCATCGCCTCGCGAAACAGCGCGCGGTCCTCGGCCTTGTCGATGGCCGTGGCGTCGGCGCCGATCATCTCGACATTGTAGCGCTCGAGCACGCCCATGCGGCGCAGCGACAGAGCGGTGTTGAGCGCGGTCTGGCCGCCCATGGTCGGCAGGAGCGCGTCGGGCCGCTCCTTGGCGATGATCTTGGCCACGACTTCCGGAGTGATCGGCTCGATATAGGTGGCGTCGGCCAGTTCCGGGTCGGTCATGATGGTGGCCGGGTTGGAATTGACCAGGATGACGCGGAAACCTTCTTCCTTCAGCGCCTTGCAGGCCTGGGTGCCGGAATAGTCGAACTCGCAGGCCTGGCCGATGACGATGGGGCCGGCCCCGATGATCAGGATCGACTTGATGTCGGTGCGTCTTGGCATGTCACAGGTCCGTTCGGCGGGCGGCTTGCACAAAAAACCGGGACGGGAAGACCCGGCCGGTTGTGCTCGCGATTCTGGTATCAGGCTAGGAGGGCCTTATAGGGAAGAGTTTTGACTGATGTAACCCCGAAAATGCGAGAGAGTAGGCAGGAGGCAGTAGGCAGTAGGCAGTAGGCAGTAGGCAGTAGGGGCTAATGCCTATTCCCTACTGGCTACTGCCTGATCCCTAATCCCCCAGCGCCAACTGATCCGTGATCTCGAAGCGTTCCGACACCCCGACGCGGATCATGTTGAGGCTGCCTTCGCGGGTGAAGCGGAAGTCGCCAGGCGCGTCGGAGCTGGCCGGCTTGCCAGCGACGAAGGAGATGATGCGCGTGCCGCCATCGGGCCAGGTGACCGTGATGTCGGTCTTGTCGGCGGCGCGCACGGCGCTGACCTTGCAGCGCTCCATCGGCTGGCCGACATAGCGGGCGCAGGGAATCTCGTCGGCGGCAGAAGCGGGCGGCCGTGACGCCGCGACGTCCTGGACATCTTCTGAGGTTTCGGTCGCCGCCAGCGCCAGGCCATAGGCGTCCCGCATCGCCGCGTAGCCGATTTCAGCGGCGGATTTCGGCATGTTTTCAGTTGCCGGACCGCTGCCGCCAAGCCGCGCCGTCAGGTCGGGCGGCGGCTGAGCGGAAACGGCGGCTTCAACGGCGGCTGCGGCCTCCGGCTTGCCCGCCTCATCGCCAGTGGAGGCAACCACCGGCGCATCGGCCGGTTTCGCCGTGCCTTCGACATAGGGGGCCGGATTGAGGGGGGTGAGGTAGCGCGCCGGCGCCCATCCGCTCAGCTTCTCCTTGCCCGTGCTCTCGACCTTGCACCATTTGTAGCCGTTGATGTCGTTGCAGCCGAGATTGGTGACCCTTTCGCCGCCGGTCAGGCGAGTCTCGACCTTGGCGATCGGCGACGCGGCCGTGCGGACGTTGAGAAGATCGTCCGGCGCCAGGCCGGTCACGATGGAGATGACAAGATCCGGCGCCTCTTCAGCCATAGTGGGGGCAATGGCCGGCCATGCCGCCATCAGCAGCGGAGCGGTAATCAGCGCATGCAGGGTTGTTCGGAGCGTAACTGTGCGCCTCATCGTTTGGCCGTGCGCTGATATCATACCGGGCGGGTCGAGCCCGCCGCGTGCCCGGCCGGTTTTATAAGGGACGAGGCGCCGCCATGTAAGCCCGAAAATTCGATCATTGTTGCCCGGCCCAATAGACCAGGAACCAGCCCCAACCTGACGGCATGAACGCAAAAGCGCTCAGCCTGGCATGAACCCCGTTCTGAGCGCGTGGGCCCATTCCGGCCGGCCCGCCTGTTCGGCCTGGCGCGCCGCTACCTCATGGTCGTAGTCGACGGCGATGGCCTCGAAGCGGTCGGGCTGACCGGCGCTGCCCAAGGTGACGATGCCGTAACGGGCGTGTGGCGAGCCTTGCTCGGAGACATGCGCAGGCGGTGTCGAATCGTCATAGGCGGGGCAGCCGATGCTGCCTGGATTGAAGATGATCGGACCATCGGGAATGCGGATCAATTCCGCCCGGTGGCTGTGGCCGCACAGTGCGATGCGGCAGGCGGGGTCGAGCGCCTTCAGCCGGCGCCGGATCGCCGCCAGCGGCGCGCGCACCAGCTGGCCATTGACGATCGTATCGAGCAGATATTTCTCGTCGTGGTCGGGACGGGCGTGGAAGGCGATCACGCCCGGCGCGATCTCCAGCGTCAGCGGCTGGGCAAAGAGGACTTCGCGCTGCGCCTGTGTCAGCCGCTGTTGCGCATAGACATCGGAGGCCCACATGGTTGCGTCGGCCGGGTCGGCGGCGACGCGGCGGTCGTGATTGCCGCGCACCGTCGGCGGGTCGAGCGCCTCCAGCCGCGCAAATGTCTCGCGCGGCCATAGCGGGCCGGAAACGCTGTCGCCGAGATTGACGGTCAGGTCCGCGCCGCCGCGCTGGCGCAGATCCTCAAGCACGGCGTCCAGCGCCAGCACATTGCCATGGATATCGGCGAGGACGGCAATGCGCATGCGGCGGGCTCCGTGGGTTGGCTGGTCACGGGAAGGCGACCTTGCAGGACTTGGGTTCCTCGCCCCACTTCGCGAGGGAGAGGAAAAAGGCTAGGCAGAAATCTCGATCTCGTGGCCACCAACCGCCGGCAGCGCCGGCTCAGCGCCGGCCGCGGCGATGACGCTGTCGAGCAGGCCGGGGAAGCGGGCGTCGAGATCGGCACGGCGCAGCGTGATCATGCGGTTGGTGCCGACCACTTCGGCGCGGGTGACGCCGGCCTCGCGCAGTTTGGCCAGATGGTAGCTCAGATTGGTCTTCGAGCCGAGATCGAGGAACTGACTGCAGTTCAGCGGCACGCCTTCCTTGCTGGCGAGATACCGCACGATGGCGAGCCGCGTCGGGTCGCCGAGCACGCCGAGCACGATGGGCAGGCTGATCTGGTCCGTATTGGGGTGTGGCAAGGTCATGGCTGGAAACTAAGCACAGTTCGGGCCGATTTCAACGCATCCATCCCGCCGCAGCCGTCCACACTGTTCTGCGTGATCCATGCCGACACAGGGCTGTCAGGAAGGTTCAGCTAATTTTCCCTCGCTTCATTGACATCATGGCCTTTTGTGTCCAATTGTTCAATAACTGTTGAACTAAGGACATCGCCCCATGGACAAGCGCCTCTTCTGGCTTGCGCTCGGATCGTTCACGATCTCGACCGAAGGCTTCGTCATCTCCAGCCTTCTGCCCGACATCGCGGCGGATGCCGGCATTTCCATCCCGCTCGCCGGCACGCTGATCACCGCCTTCGCGCTCGCCTATGCGGTCGGCACGCCGATCCTGGCGACGCTGACCGGCGAATGGGACCGGCGCCGCGTCATCCTGTGGACGCTGGTGTTCTTCGTGCTCGGCAACATTGCCGCCGCCTTGAGTTCCTCCTTCGAGCTGCTGTTGATCGCGCGCATCGTCATGGCGCTGTCGTCGGGCCTGTTCGCGGCGACCGCGCAAGGCACGGCGGTGGCACTGGTCGATGACCATCACCGGGCGCGTGCCATCGCCGTCGTCGTCGGCGGCACCACGGTGGCCGTAGCCGTCGGTGCGCCACTGGGCGCTCTCGTTGCGACGATCGCCGGCTGGCGCGGCACGTTCTATGCCATCGCCGGTCTCGGCGCGCTCGCCGGCGCCATACTGTGGTACAGGCTGCCGCGCGGCATCGTCGGCACCAGGCTGCCCCTCAAGCGCAGGCTGGCGGCGGCCCTTCGCCCCGGCGTGATGCCGATCCTGGTGACGACATTGCTGGCGCTGACCGGCGCCTTCACCGTCTTTGCCTTTGTCGCCCCGCTTGCCATCGAGGGCGGCGGGCTCAGCCAGATCGCGCTGCCCGGCATGCTGCTCGCCTTCGGCGTCGGCGCCGTCATCGGCAACATTGCCGGCGGCCAGGCTGCCGACCGGTTCGGCGCGACCCGCACCGTCGGCTGGTCGCTGGCACTGAGCGCCGCCATGCTGGTCATGCTGTCGGTCATCCCGACCTTCCTGCCTCCCCATATTGCCGGGCCGGCACTGATGGCGATGATGGTGCCGTGGGGCATTGTCGGCTGGGCGTTCCCGCCGGGGCAGGCGAGCCGCATCATCAAGCTGGCGCCCGACGCCGCCCCGATCGTGCTGTCGCTCAACGGTTCGGCGCTCTATCTCGGCGTGGCGCTGGGGGCGGTGGTCGGTGGTGCGGTGCTGCGCTACGGCGCGCCGGCCGATCTCGGCATTGTCGCCGCGGTCTTCCCGATCGTCGGGCTCGGCATCCTGCTGGCGGGCCGCTGGGCGGCCAGAACGGTCGCCATGCCGGCCGAATAGAGTCTGTTGGTAACGCCCGCCCTCAGGGCGTGGCCTGCGGCAGATCGAAATCCAGCGCGGCGATCTCATCCAGCGCCGCGCGCAGCCTTTGCGCCTGTTCCTTGCCGGCCACGTCCTCGAAACGCTGCTGGGCAATTTGCCACAGCTTCATCGACTCATCTAGCTTGGCCAGACCCTGCGGCGTCAACCGCACGCGCTTGATGCGGCGATCGCCCGGGTCGGCAAAGGTCTCGACATAGCCGTCGCGGATCAGCGGCTTCAGCGTATGGCCGAGCGCCGACAGGTCCATGATCAGCGACGCTGCGATAGCGCCCATCGCCGGCTCGTCGCCGATATGGATCTGGTAGAGCAGGCCCTGCTGCGTGGCCTTCAGGCCCGAAGGCGCCATCACATCATCATAGAACTGGCCGAGCTTGCGCGCCGCACGGCGCAGCGCGGCGTTATTGCAGAGCGTCAGGCCGGGCAGGGTATCCTTCGACATAATGGGTCCTTGGCGCCGGCGAATGACGTCCGGCCGCTCTCCGTCAAATAATCCTCGCTTCGATCATTGACAAGATAGTGGCATATACCTACTTCACATTTAGTGGCATATACCACTAATGAAATCAGATGACTTTTCGACAGAGCGAGGCAAATGCCCGCGCGCCGGCGGTCAGGTCGAAACGAACAACTTTAAACAGAAGGAACAAGCACAATGAGCGGACAGAGCAACAAGGGCACGGCGGTCGTTACCGGTGCTTCGGCGGGTATCGGCGCGGTCTATGCGGACCGGCTGGCGGGGCAGGGCTATGATCTGGTCCTGGTGGCGCGGCGCGCCGACCGGCTCGAGGAACTGGCCGAGAAGCTGCGCTATGCCTATGACCGCAAGGTCAGCGTGATCAGCGCCGATCTGGCCGACGACAATGACGTGCGCCGCGTCGAGCAGGCGATATCGGCCGACGACAGCGTGACGCTGCTTGTCAACAATGCCGGCCTCGGCGGTGCGCAAGTGGTTGCGACGGCGGACGCCGATGTGGCCGAGCGCATGATCAAGGTCAATGTCGTCGCCTTGACGCGGCTGACCCGTGCCGTGTTGCCCGGCCTGATCGCACGCAACCGCGGCGCCATCGTCAACATCGCCTCGGTGCTGGCCTACGACACCTCGTTCGGCGGCATCTACAGCGGCACCAAGGCCTATGTCGTCAACTTCACCGAGGCCCTGCAGCGTGAGGTCGCGGGTACCGAGGTGAAGGCCCAGGTGGTGCTGCCCGGCGCGACCCGGACGGATTTCTGGGAAATTGCCGGCAGCGATATCGACCAGCTTCCGAAGGAAATCATCATGACGGCCGACGATCTGGTCGATGCGGCGCTTGTCGGACTGGCCAGGGGCGAAGCCGTCACCGTGCCGGGACTTGCCGATGCGGCCAAGCTGGACACGTTCCTTGGTGCCCGGCAAGCCTTCTACGGCAGCCTGCACGCCAACAAGCCGGCGGCACGCTACGCGGCTTGAGGTGGCAAAGGCTGGTTCGCTTTGCGAACCAGGACCCCCAACCCGCTGCTTCGCAGCGACCCTCCCCACAAGGGGAGGGTGAGGAAGCGCCTCGTCCCCCCATGCGACAATGGTCTTGTCGGGTGCGAGAAAGCTGCGCTCTCTACCTCCCCCTTATGGGGAGGTAGACCGAAGGTCCGGGTACTGGCGCGGATTGTGGCTTGAGCGCTCTAAGCCGTCCGCCACATCGGGATGATCGAGGCGGCCAGCACCAGCGCTAGCACGATGTTGAGCGCGCGCCATTGCCGTTCGGTCTTGAGCAGCCGGGCCAGCAGCATGCCGGCCACGCACCACAGCGACAGCGAGACGGCCGCAGCGAGGCCGAAGGTGGTGCCGAGCAGCAGCGCGAGTTGCATCGGGCCGCTGGCCAATGCGGCGAACGAGGCCGCGGCGCCCAGCCCCATCGCCCAGCCTTTCGGATTCATCCATTGAATGCCGGCACCGCCGAAAAAGCTGTTCGGCCTGGCCATGGTCACATCCAGATTGGGCGGCCCGCTGCGGCCAATCTTGATCGCCAGCCAGACGAGATAGAGCGAGCCGATGACCTTCATCGCCAGTTGCAGCGAGGGCACGGCAAGCAGCAGGCCGGCGAGCCCAGCCGCCGTTGCGCCCGTCACCGTGGCGAGGCCGGCGGCGCTGCCGACCAGCAAAGGGACGGAACGGCGAAAGCCGAACTGCGCGCCGGAAGCGGTCGACAGGGTCGTGGCGATGCCGGGCGTTGTGGTGGCAACGATCGCAAACAGGATGAGCGGGATGATGGGCTCGAGCATGCGGCTTCCTCTGTTCGGAAGTTGCCATCGTAGCTGTGTACGAACTTCAGTAAATGCAATGTTTGCCATGCTTGGCATTAGAAGGCATAATGCCAATCATGATCCGAAATCTCGACATGGCGCTGATCCGCACCTTCGTCACCGTCGCCGACAAGGCCAGCATGACGGCGGCCGCCAATGCGCTGCATCTGACGCAGGGTGCCGTCAGCCAGCAGGTCAAGCGGCTGGAGGAGGCGCTCGGCTCCAGCCTGTTCGAGCGCGACAGGCGCGGCTTGCGGCTGACGCGCGCCGGCGAACAGCTGTTCGGCAAGGGCAAGCGGCTGCTCGGCCTCAATGACGAGATCTGGGCCGAAATGGCAGGCAACCCGGTGGCCGGCCAGGTGCGGCTCGGCGTGCCCTACGACCTTGTCGGCACCTTGCTGGCACCGGTGCTGAAGACCTATGCCGAGACCTATCCGCAGGTCGAGATATCGCTGGTCTGCGCCTCGTCGCCGGAACTGACCGCTGCCCTTTCGGCCGGGACCATCGACCTTGCGGTGATCGAGGAACGCGTCGGCCCGTCGGCGGGCGAATGCCTTGCCATCGACCGGCTGGTCTGGGTCGGCGCCAAGGGCGGAGTTGCCCGCGCCAAGCGGCCGCTGCCGGTGTCGATCGTCGCCGACACCTGCGCCTTCCGGCCGGCGGTGCTGGCGGCGCTCGGCGAGCATGGGCTGGAATGGCGCACTGTGTTCGAGAACGGCAACATCGACGCGACGACGGCGACGGTGCGTTCCGACCTTGCCGTCACCACCTGGCTCGCCTCCACCGTGCCGGCCGATCTCGACATATTGCCATCCGAGTCCGGGTTGCCGCCGCTGCCGAATTTTGCCATCAACCTGCATTTGCCCAGGCATGGGATAGGGCCGGCCGCGCGGGAATTCGCGCGCCATATCCGCGATGGGCTGGCGCGGCGGCCGGTGGCTGCTTGAACGCCTCGCTCCGCCGGAGCACCCCTCATCCGTCTCGGCGCTGCGCGCCGATCCACCTTCTCCCACAAGGGGAGAAGGCAAGATTGCGCGCATGTCCCTGCCAATCATTGACGTTAAAGATTGGCCGAGCCACATACCCCAGGCTCCACCTTCTCCCCCTTGTGGGAGAAGGTGGCCGAGCGAAGCTCGGTCGGATGAGGGGTGGTCCAGCTTGGCGCCATGTTCCGGCTCTGCTACTTCCAGTTCTTGCGCCGCTCGATCTCGGCCTCGGACGGCTTCTCCGTCGCAAACGACCCGACCTTGATTTCGCCCGCGCGCTCGTAGGTCGCCATGATGACGCCGGTGCTGGAGACCTGCGACTTGGCAAGCCTGAAGGCGGCCGGCATCGCGTCATCGCCGAACAGCCGCTTGCCCTTGCCCAGCAATAGCGGGAAGATCATCAGCCTGATCTCGTCGATCAGCCCGTTGGCGAGCAAGGTCTGGATCAGATTGGCCGATCCCTGGATGAGCAGGTCGGGTCCATCCTCCTGCTTGAGGCGGCGCAACGTCGCGACGATATCCGGCCCAAGCGATTGCGTGTTCCGCCAGGTGAGCGAATCCGGCCGATGCGTCGCCACATATTTGGTCGCGGGGTTGAAGGCATCCGCGATCGAATCTTTCTGATACGGCCAGTACGCGGCGAAGATGTCGTAGGTTCTGCGGCCGAGCAGCAGGGCGAAGGGTTTGGAGAATAATTCATCTATTGCCGCGCCCGCCACGTCGTCGAAGTAATGGAACGTCCAGCCGCCGAACTTGAAGCCGCCGACAGGATCCTCTTCCGGACCGCCCGGTGCCTGCATGACGCCGTCGAGGCTGACGAATGTCGCGGCGATGATCTTTCTCATTCCAATGCTCCCTTTAACTCAATCCACGCCGTCGCGGCGGGACTTCAGCCCAAGGACGGGCGAGCGCTAATCGGTCCGACAGGACATGTGAAAATTTTGGCAGACCACCGTCATTTGCGCGGTCCGGCGTCGAGATTTTTCGATGAGAACCAGACATCGCCGAAGATCGCGGTGGCAGTGCGGTCCGGCGTTTTGTCCCGCACCAGCCAGATCGAGCGGCTGCGCGCGGCCTGCTCGCGCGTCGGGATCGTCGCCGCGGGGCCCGCAACCGAGGCGCCGACACAGGGAATGAACCACGATCGCATAAACGGATCGCAAGCGAAGCCCTTTTCGGTGCGGGTCACCATCACCGCCAGAGGGACACGCTCGGCCGGGCGCCAGGGAAAGATCATGCGGCCGCCTGGGCGCAGCGCCTTCAGCCATCCGGCTGGCGGGGCGACGACGCCGGCATTGACATAGATGATGTCGGACGACGGCAAGGGCATCGTCACCGCATTGCCATGGACGACGGTTACATTGCCATAGGCTTCGAGATTTCGTTGCGCGAGGTTGGCTAGATTTTCATCGAGTTCGAAAGCGGTGGCGGTGCCGCCTGGTGAAACCAGCCTGGCCAGCACAGCGGTGTAGTAGCCGGTGCCGGCGCCGATATGGCAAACGGCTTCGCCGGGTCTCGGTGCAAGCTTTCCGATCCACATGGCGTGCAGGAACGGCTCGCCATTGTTGATGCCCTTGTCGTCGTCGAGCGCCACCAGCACGTTTTGGTAGATGTGGGCCGGATCGGCGCTCGGCGTCGTGATCTTGCCGTTACCGGCGATGATCGTCCACGGCCCGGGACCGAGAAACGTTTCGCGCGGCACCTCGGTGAAAACCGCCTCCAGGCGCGGGTCGGGCGAGCCGGCATTGGCGGCCATCAGCCGCGCGTAGAACTTCCTGATGTCTTCGATCCGCGTCATGATGCCGGAGAAGATAGCGCGGATCGCCGATTTGTCGCTGGACTACCCTTTGCGCGGAGCTGGTATTCGATGTCCCGGCGAGGCGGAAGCTCAGCCGATCCCGAACATGGTATCGTAGAGCAGCTTGAAGTTGAGCGACAGGATGACCGCCGCGACCACCCAGGCAAGGGCCGCGACGCCGCGCGGAATGGCGAGATTGCCCATCTTCTTCTTGTCGGACACGAACTGCACCAGCGGAATGACCGCGAAGGGCAGCTGCATCGACAGGATCACCTGGCTGAACACCAGCAGCTGGCCGGTGCCCTTTTCGCCATAGAGCGCGGTGACGATCACCACCGGGACGATGGCGAGGCCGCGCGTCAGAAGCCGGCGCGCCCAGTTGGGGATGCGCAGGCGCAGAAAGCCTTCCATGACGATCTGGCCGGCCAGCGTCGCCGTCACCGTCGAGTTCAGGCCGGAAGCCAACAGCGCCACCGCGAACAGGATCGAGGCTATGCCGAGGCCGAGCAGCGGCGACAACAGCTCGAAGGCCTGGCTGATCTCGGCGACGTCATGGTGACCGGTGTTATGGAAAGCGACCGCGGATACGATCAAGATCGAGGCGTTGACGAACAGGGCCAGCATCAGGGCGATGGTCGAGTCGGTCGTTGCCCATTTGATGGCGTCGCGCTTGCCCTTGTCGGTGCGTTCATAGGCGCGGGTCTGCACGATCGAGGAGTGCAGGTAGAGATTGTGCGGCATGACGGTGGCGCCGATGATGCCGATGGCGATGTAAAGCATCGCCGGATTGGTGACGATTTCCGACGACGGCACGAACATCGCATGCAGGATTGAGCCGGCCGGCGGGGCGGCAACGAAGATCTGGATGGCAAAGCAGCTGAAGATGATGATCAGAAGCGCGATGACGAAGGCTTCGAGATAGCGGAAGCCCTTGTTCATCAAGAGAAGCACGAGGAAGGCGTCGAGCGCCGTCAGTATCGCGCCGCCGATCAGCGGAATGCCGAACAGAAGCTGCAGCGCGATCGCGGTGCCGATGACCTCGGCCAGGTCGCAAGCGATGATGGCCAGTTCACAGGCGATCCACAGCACGAAGTTGACCGGACGGGGATAGTAGGCGCGGCAGGCCTGGGCAAGGTCGCGGCCGGTGGCGATGCCGAGCCGTGCCGCCAGCGCCTGCAGCAGGATTGCCATCAGGTTGGACAGCATGATGATGAACAGCAGCGTGTAGCCGAACTGCGCGCCGCCGGCGAGGTCGGTCGCCCAGTTGCCGGGATCCATGTAGCCGACCGAGACCATGTAGCCGGGGCCCATGAAGGCGAACAGGCGACGGAACCAGATACCCGAATTCGGCACGGCGATCGAGGAATTGACTTCGCGCAGGCTGGGCTGTTCGTCTTCCTCGGGCCTGGCGAAGCGCCATGAGGAGCGGGGAACTGTGGCTTCGACGTTGGACATGAGGGAGGGCTTTCCGCGAAACTGTACGATGTTGCCTTAAGCTATGCCATGGCTCAACATTATGCAATATGCTATATTTCATTGTTCGTGCTTTTTATATGACGGCCATCAGCGCGCGAAGGGGCAATCGCAAACGCCGGTTGCACCTGTGGCGGAATGCAAATAAACGGCCTGAAGAATCAGAGCCTGTGCTATAAATGCATGGACAGCAAAAGCCTCGGGAGGAGCGCGTATTGGCGCCGAAGAACAGATCAGTCCCGCGTGAGCCGCTGCTCGACGCCGACGTTCATTCGGAGGGCTTCCGGCAGACGCGCGAAGCGCGCCGCAGCGCGCTGGTCGAGGATTATGTCGAGTTGATCGCAGACCTGATCGAGGACGGCAACGAGGCGCGCCAGGTCGATATCGCCGCACGGCTTGGCGTCGCCCAGCCGACAGTGGCCAAGATGCTGACCAGGCTGTGCGCCGACGGGCTGGTGTCGAGAAAGCCCTATCGCGGTGTGTTCCTGACCGATGCCGGCCGCAAGGTCGCGGAGCAAAGCCGCATCCGCCACCAGACGGTGGAAGCCTTCCTGCGCTCGCTCGGCGTCAGCGCCGAGACCGCGCGCATCGATGCCGAGGGCATCGAGCACCATGTCAGCGCAGAGACGCTGGAAGCGTTTCGCAAAGCAATGACGGCGGCGCGCTGAACCGCGTTCGCCGCCGGATTTCCCGAGCCGCGGGAACCGCCGCGCGCTACGCACGTTGCTCCTGAAACCCGCGCAAGTCGCGCGGCAAGGGAGGAAGCGATGGGCGTTGAACAGGCACCGACCGCAAAGGGCAAGCAGGCAGCCAAGGGACTGAAACAGGCGGCGGCGAAGGACGAGCGCAAGACCGAGGCCGAGACCGGCCATCCCCTGAAAAAGGGCGCGGCGCGTTTCGAGGAACGTTCTAAGAGTTCCGACGGCAAGAGCGCCGGCGCCAAGCAGAAAGATTAGACTCGCTGAGGGCAGCACCGCTTGGCCCTCCGCTATGGCTCCGGGCGTTCGGGTCCTTTGAAAGGTCCACTGGACCTTTCAATTTGCCTGCGGCAAACCGGTCCCTCACTCCCTGACATCCTGCACCCAGCTGCGCGGGTGGCCGTCGACGCGGAACTGGAAGATGAAATAGGGCGGAATGCAGGTGCCCTTGCCGGCTTTCGCTTCCGCCAGATCGTCATAGCCGGCGGTGCAGATATAGTCCTCGCGGCAGGGATGGGCCTTGTCGCAAGCACGCAGGCCGGCGGTCTTGGTGAACTCCCTGGTGCAGAATTTGTGGTCCTTGCCCGAGGCGACGCAGTCGTTGAAGCCGGTCTTGGCGAGACGACCGCACGTCGCCTCGTCGGGAAGCTTGTCGCAGCCCGCCTTGCGAAGCATGCCGCCGGGAAAGCCGCCGGTCTTCTGTTCGGGATTGTCGTAGCGCTGGCGCGCCGCGCCATAGCCGGCGAGCTTGACCACCGGCTTCTTGTCCCGCGCCGGGTCGATGGCGCAGGCCTTGGCGGTGGCCGGCGACAGGCGGCAATACTGGTCGTTGCCCCAGGTCGACATCTTGATCTCGCCGAATTCGACGGGATCGCCGACCGCCGTGCCGGCCTCGCTGACGCAGGTGCCGAAGCCCGGATGGATGGCGCTTTCATGGACGCCGGCGCAGCGCAGGCCCGCGCCGCAGGTCCAGTCCTTGAAGCTCAGGTCCTCGCCGCGATAGCAGATCGAGCCCCAGCCATTGTAGAGGTCGGTGTCCTTCAGTGCCTCGGCATATTTCGCGTCCGGACGGGCGGCGAAGCCGCGCGTAAAGTCCGGGTGGCCGCCGGCGGCGAACTGCTCGACGATGGCGCGGCGGCGCGGCAGGTCGCCGAAGAAGACGGCCGAGCCCGGCACGAAGACGGCGTTGCGGCGCGGCTCGCTGGCCGGATCGGCGCCGGTGTAGTGGAAGCCGGCAATGCCATGCGTCTGGTGGCAGCCGGTGCAGCTCATCTCGTTGAGCCGCAAGTCGAAGCCGGCCACCGACTTGATGGTGGCGAGCGTGTTGCCCCTGGCGACATAGTCCTTCAGCGCCTTGTCGATATCGGCGTCGTCGACCAGCCCATGGGCGATGTTGTTCTGCGACCGGCTGAGGCCGCCGGGCGCGACGGAAACGGCGCTTTTGGCCAGGAATTTTTCGTCGATGACCAGCCGGCCATGATCGAGGTCGTAGATGTTTCGGTCGGTGAGCAGCCATTTGGCGAAGGACGGCCTGTCGGCCAGCACTGTGGTCCGATCGATCTGGTTTTCCATCTTCGCTTCATAGAAGCTGGACGTAGCCGGATCCCATTTGAAGATCTTCAGCAGGTACTCGGCGTGGCCGCCGAAATCGCGCCGTGTCGAGGCCGACAGCCGAAGCACCTGCATGTTGAGTTCCAGCCGCATGATCTGCGAGGAATTCAGCATGGCACCCGACAGCGGCCCCTCGTCGGAGCGCAGCCAGGCGGCAAGCTGATCGGGCGGCAGGTCCCGTTTCCCGGCAGCCAGCCAGCGCCGGGCGACATCGGCGCAGGACACATCGGTGGCGCTTGGCAAATCCTTCGAGGCGCGGGCTTGCGCCCGCCTGGGTTTGGCGTTGAACACCAGGCTCATGGTCAGCGGCAGGCGCGAGGAAATGCGCTGGCCAGCCTTTCCCTTGACCGGCTTTTCCGCGACCGAATAGTGGAAGCGGTAGATCAGCCGGATCTCGCCGCATTCGGTGCGCCCGAGATAGCCGCGATCCATGCGGTTGACGACGCCGGTCAGGTCGAGCGTCGAGCCGTCGTCGTCGATGTATTTTGGATTGAATTTCTGGCTGGTGTCCTTCGATTTCGCCATGGCCGCAACATAAGGGTCCGGGCTGGTCTTCGGCTCGTCGGTGATCTCAAGCTTGACGGTGTCGCGCACCGTGGCCAGCGCCGGCACCGAAAACAGGCCGCGATTGTCGACCTCGCGGGTGAGGCCGAGCGCGGGTCCGAGCAGGCGGCTGATCGACAGACCGCCGCGATCCAGCGCCTGCAAGGTGGCGGGATCGGTGACGGCGACACTGGAATCGAGCGTCACCGCGCCGGCGGCCGGCGTGCCGAGACAAAACAACGCCGCAATCAGCGACAGAAACGAACCGATCGTCCTCAAGCCCAACACATCCCCATTGCGGGCAATGCTACAGGCCTTGCGCACTCTCGGCCAGAGTGGTGAGGGCCGCCATGCCAGCACCGCCGCAGTCTGGAAAAATGCTGTGACTTGCCGCAACCATTGGGATAATTGTTTGTTGGGTTGAGCCCCGGAACAGCGGGGAAATTCGCAGCACGAGGAGTTGCCATGCTCTGGAAGGGCCGTCGTCAGAGTGACAATGTCGAGGACGACCGCAGCGACAGCGGCGGCGGGCTCGGCGGCGGCAGCCCCGGCCAGTTCCGCATTCCGATTGGCGGTCGCGCCGGCGGCGGCGGCAGCATCTTCCTCGTCATCCTGGTGGTGCTGGCCGGATGGTATTTCGGCTTCGATCCATCGACGATCCTGGGCGGTGGCGACGGCGGCGGTGGCCTGATCACCGACAACAGCGGCGGTGGCCAGGACAGCGGCGCGGGTACGCCCGCCAATGACGAGATGAAGCAGTTCGTGGCGACCGTGCTGGCCGAGACCGAGGACACCTGGACCGGCATCTTCAAATCGCAGGGCCTGACCTATGAGGATCCGAAGCTGGTGCTGTTCAGCGGCCAGGTCCGCTCGGCCTGCGGCTTTGCCTCCGCGGCGGCCGGACCGTTCTACTGCCCCGGCGACCACAAGGTCTATCTCGACATGACGTTCTTCCAGCAGCTCGATCAGCAATTCGGCGCCTCTGGCGAATTCGCCCGCGCCTATGTGATCGCGCATGAGATCGGCCACCACGTGCAGAACCTGACCGGCATCATGTCCAAGTTCAACCAGATGCGGCAAAGCATGGGCGAGGTCGAGGCCAACCAGATGTCGGTGCGCATCGAGCTTCAGGCAGACTGCTTCGCCGGCGTGTGGGCGCATTACACCGACCAGAAAGGCATATTGGAGCAGGGCGACATCGAAAGCGCGCTGAACGCCGCCAAGCAGATCGGCGACGACACGCTGCAGAAGAAGGCGCAAGGCTATGTCGTGCCGGAAAGCTTCAACCACGGCACCTCGCAGCAGCGGCAGACCTGGCTGGCGCGCGGCTACAAAAGCGGCAAGCTTTCGGATTGCAACACGCTGAGCGGGCCAATTTGAATAGCCGCTTCCGGGCGCTGACCTGACGGCCAAGGCGCCGTCAGGGGCTGTCAGGATGAAAGAATCCGATCTGTTCCCGCATTGTTCCTTACGGCGGACTCGCCTATAAGGTGCGTCCGCCTGCGCCCCAGGGCGACCACGGGAGCCTGAGCCGTCATGATCGACCCCAAAACCGCCAGACGGGGCCTTGCGCTCGTCTTCACCACGCTGCTGCTCGACATCATCGGCTTCGGCATGATCATGCCGGTGCTGCCGGCCTATCTCAGGGAATTGACCGGGGTCAGCATCAGCGAAGCGGCGATCGAAGGCGGCTGGCTGTTCTTCGTCTATGCGGCCATGCAGTTCTTCTTCGCGCCCATCATGGGCGGGTTGAGTGACCGGTTCGGGCGGCGGCCGATCCTGCTTGCCTCGGTGCTGACCTTTTCCATAGACAATTTGATCTGCGCCGTGGCTTGGTCCTACCCGATGCTGTTCATCGGCCGTGTGCTGGCCGGCATTTCGGGCGCCAGCTATTCGACGACATCCGCCTTCGTCGCCGACATTTCGAACGATGAGAACCGGGCGAAGAATTTCGGCCTGCTCGGCATCGCCTTCGGCGTCGGCTTCGTCATCGGGCCGGTCCTGGGCGGGTTGCTCGGCACGTTCGGGCCGCGCGTGCCGTTCTATTTCGCTGCCGGACTCGCCTTCGTGAATTTCCTGATCGCGCTGTTCCTGTTGCCGGAAACGCTCGACGACAAGCATCGCCGCCGCTTCGAGTGGAAGCGCGCCAATCCGGTCGGCACGCTCCTCCAGATGCGCCAATATCAGGGCATCGGCTGGATCGGGCTCGCCTTTTTTCTGATGACGCTCGGGCACATGATGTATCCGGCGGTCTGGTCGTTCGTTTCCAATTACCGTTATGGCTGGAGCGAGCAGCAGATCGGCTTCTCGCTCGGCGCCTTCGGCCTGTGCGGCGCGATCGTCATGGCGACGGTGCTGCCGCGCGTGATCCCCCGGCTTGGCGAGTGGAGGACGGCGGTCATCGGCCTTACCTTCACGGCACTCAGCGCGTTCGGCTACGCGTTCGCGTCGCAGGGCTGGATGATCTATGCGGTGATCGTCGTCGGCTGTCTGGAAGCGCTGGCCGACCCGCCGCTGAGGAGCCTCGCCGCAGCCAAGGTGCCGCCTTCGGCGCAGGGCGAATTGCAGGGCGCGATGACCTCGATCTTCTCGATCACCTCGATCATCACGCCACTGCTCTATACGGCGATCTTTTCCTGGTTCACCGGGCCGAACGCGCCCGTGACCTTCGGCGGCGCGCCCTATTTGCTCGGAGCGTGCTTCCTGACGCTGGCGCTCATCGTCTTCGTCACGAAAGTGGCCAGGCCGGCGGCGCGCACAAATGTCACTACCGGCGTCGCCGAAGATGGAGCACAGATATGAGGCCCCGTCTCAGAAGGAAGTGCCCGGCAGGGCGTTGGGGGCAGCGCTGACGGGTCAAGTCAGGCCCGCTCGGCCAGCAATTCCTCGCCTCGCTTTTCGCGGATCAGGTTGACGAAGCGGCGGAACAGATAGTGCGAATCCTGCGGGCCGGGCGATGCCTCGGGGTGATGCTGGACCGAGAACACCGGCCGGCCGGTGAGCGTGATGCCGCAGTTCGAACCGTCGAACAGCGAGACGTGGGTTTCCTCGACGCCTGACGGTAGCGAGTCGGCATCGACGGCAAAGCCGTGGTTCATCGAGACGATCTCGACCTTGCCGGTGGTGTGGTCCTTGACCGGATGGTTGGCGCCGTGATGGCCCTGATGCATCTTGGCGGTCTTGCCGCCCAGCGCCAGCGCCAGCATCTGGTGGCCGAGGCAAATGCCGAACACCGGAATGTCGGTCTTCAACAGGTCCTGGATAACCGGGACGGCATAGTCGCCTGTGGCCTCCGGGTCGCCGGGACCGTTGGAGAGAAAAATGCCGTCCGGTTGCATGGCGAGGATTTCTTCGGCGCCGGTCTTGGCTGGCACGACTGTGACCCTGGCGCCGAGGCCGGCGAGCAGGCGCAAGATGTTGCGCTTGACGCCGTAGTCGATGGCGACGACGTGCATCGAAGGCTCGGTCTGTTCGCCAAAGCCTTCGTTCCACACCCATGGCGTCTCGCGCCAGACCGAGGACTGGCCCGACGTGACCTCCTTGGCGAGATCGAGCCCGATCAGGCCGGACCACGCGGCGGCGCGACGCTTCAGATCGTCGAGGTCGAACACGCCATCGGGCGCATGGGCGATGACGGCGTTGGGCATGCCCTTTTCGCGGATCAGCGCGGTCAGCGCGCGGGTGTCGATGCCCGACAGGGCGACGATGCCGCGCTTCTTCAGCCACTGGTCGAGTCCGGTACCGGCGCGATAGTTGGACGGGTTGGTGACATCGGCCTTGAACACGGCGCCGACGGCGCCGGCGCGGGCGACCGGATTGAGGTCCTCGATGTCCTCGTCATTGGTGCCGATGTTGCCGATATGCGGGAAGGTGAAGGTGACGATCTGGCCGGCATAGGACGGGTCGGTGAGGATTTCCTGGTAGCCGGTAAGCGCTGTGTTGAAGCAGACTTCGGCGACGGCGGAGCCGGTGGCGCCGAGGCCGCGACCCTCGATGACGGTGCCGTCGGCCAGCACCAGCAGGGCGGTCGGCTTTTCGATTGCCCAGGCGGGCGTCATCTCGGCCATGGCGGCACTCCTATCAAGCTGCGTGGCTCAACGGCCCGGCGGGCCGTCCGCGCAGCAAACGGCGCCAAGCAGCGATTTCGCGGCTTCCACGCAGTCAAGCTTCAGTTCATGCAAGGCCCAGTACATAGGGGAAGGGGGCAGGGCGGTCAATGATCATGCGAAATGCGGCTTCGATTTATTTCATCTAGCAATATCAGAGGCTTGCCCTGGCATTTCTGGGTTTGCGTTGGCTCGCCCCCGACGCTATTGTCCGCGCCGATCGAAGGAGAATGCACCATGCGCGGCAAAATCGCCGAATCCCTGAAGAGCGCGATGAAGGCGCAGGACAAGCACCGGCTGCCGACTTTGCGGCTGATCCAGGCCGCCATTCATGACCGCGACATTGCCAATCGCGGTTCGGGCAAGGAGCCGGCCAGCGACGAGGAAATCCTGCAGATCCTGGCCAAGATGGTGAAGCAGCGCGAGGAATCGGCAAAGGCATTCGACGACGGCAAACGGCCCGAACTGGCCGCGCAGGAGCGCGGCGAGATTGAGATCATCCGCACCTTCCTGCCGGCGCAGCTTGACGATGCCGCCATCCAGGCAGCGGCGCGCGAGGCGATCGCGGCGACAGGCGCGGCCAGCCAGAAGGACATGGGCAAGGTGATCGCCGCGCTGAAGCAGAAATATTCCGGCCAGATGGATTTCGGCAAGGCGAGCGGCATCGTCAAGGGGTTGCTGCAGTAAGGGTTGCTGCCCATCTCGTCGCTGGGGCGGGAAAAATCGGCTGCCCTGCGCCTGTCCGGCTGGCGGTGCGAGGGCAACGGGAATCGCAGATCGGTCTGCTTGTCCTTGGACGGGCGGCGTTTCAGTGGTGAGTTCCGATCCCCTCTGGACGGCAACGCCCTTTGCCGGGTTGGAATTGCCACAAGGCACAAGGTCCGTGGTTCTGTTCCGTTATGCCGAAGGTGAAGAGCCTCATTCGACTGGGCGCTTCCCGAATCCAAGGCCAGGAGCTGGAACTCGGATACCGCCGGGATGTTTATCCGCCATGCAACCGGAGAGATGTCATGGCTGAGAACAAAACCCACTACGAAACCGGTGCGACGAAGTATCCGGCAAAGACCGATGCCGACGCATCCGATGAATTCTCCCAGGATGCGGCCGGCAACAAGAAGCCTGCCGGCGGAGTGGGGCTCACCCGTCGGATGGGCGAAGTGGAAGACCGAACCCACCAGTCGGACGGACAGAACCCGCCGAGGCAAGCCACGCCGGGTACCGCGACGGAAAAAGCATCCGGCGCCAGTCCGGCGGTCGCCGGGCGTTCGAAGGGCACCAAGGCTCCGAAGATCAGGCGGCAGCAGCGCTAAGCCGAACCGAGCCACTTGGCGAGAAGACTATTCGACGCCTTTCGGAACGATCCCGTCGCTTTGCCATTATCAGCACGAGGGCAGGCCCGGACAGGCAAACGCCGTGACACGGCGGCGACGCACCACTTCCTCATCCGGGCGACAACACGAACAAGACCGTGCTGACGACTAGGCACCATCGTGAGACGTTTTGGCATAGATTGGAGGCAGCCCATGGCACGCGGCAGCAAGAAACACATCGGAGCAGGTTCGCAGGGAAAGGGCTCTGGCGCAGGCGCCATGACCGTGACGCCAAAGGATAAGCTCGAAGAAAACAAGGTTCTATCCAATCGCGACAAGGCACAGCATTCCCGAGAACGCGGCTTGGATTCTAGAGAGGTCGCGACCGAGCAGCGCCAGGATCACGTCGCCAACCGGTTGCGGGATTGACGCCCGACAGGGCACCACCTTGGCACGGCTGGGAATCGCCAGAATCGTTGCCGTCGCTACTTGACGCCGACGCTTTCGGGCCAGAGCGCCTGGATTTCCCTCGGCAGCGCATCGCGAACCTTGGCCGATTGGCCAAGATCAATATGCCGTGTAAGAACGCGGAAGACCGTGCGGGCTGCATCCTCGGGATCGACGGGGCGGATTGATTTTAATTCCTCGTCGATGTGCTGCGAGAAGTCTTCCAGCGAGCGCGTTTTGTCTGGCTCAGCTGCGGGCCGGTAGTGATCGTAGTAAGCGCCGCGCACCAGCAGCGGCAATTCCGCCCCAAGCTTCGCCGCAAGTCCGATCTGCAGCCTGTCCCTTACGGCCCGCAAGACCGCGCCCAATATGTGCCATGCAATCCGCCGATCCGGGCCATGATCGGCCATGATCTCATCGAGCCAGATGTTCGTTGTCTGCAGCGTCCTGTCGAAAACGTCCAAACCGGTAGCGCTCATTATCGCCTCCTCATTTATTCGTGCCTGGTTTCGAAACGATGCTCGGGGGCAATCGTTTCGCTATCCGTCGAGAAAATCTCTCCGGCGGCTCGAGATCTGCTTGTCGGCGGAATCCGGGAACGCTCTCGATTGCGCCGGAACCCGCCCGACGTTCCTCAACTGGCGCCCAATGGTCCAGCGGCTGGGCAAAGCGCGGAACACAAACTGAGGCTGCTGTTTCCAAATGCGCGGAATGGCGGCGACCGCGCAGGCGAGGCGCGCATCAGATAAACCGATCGAGAGCGATGGCAGGACCACTGTCCCGTCGGAGAGATCCGCGATCGCTGCCACCAGGTCGCTAGGCCGAGACCTCAAGCACGATCTTGCCGCGCACATGCTCGTTTTCCAGCCGTTCCTCCGCCCTGGCGACCTCTCCAAGAGGATAGGTAGCTTGCACGAAGGGGATGACCTTGCCGGCGTCGATGAGATGGCCGATCTTCGCGAGATGTGCCGCATTCGGCTCGGCCAGATAGGAGACGCCACGCGCCCGACGCACGTTTGCCTTTTCCTGCGAAGGTTGGGAAAGCGTGGAAACGAGCGTCCCGCCTGGCTTGAGCACATCCCAGGAGCGGTCCTGCGTGTCGCCCGCGACAAGGTCGAACACCAGATCGACCTTGTCGACGACCTCTTCGAAACGCTGGTCCTTGTAGTCGATCGTCTGATCCGCGCCGAGCTCGCGGACAAAAACGATGTCCTCGGCGGAAACGGTTGTCGCGACGAACGCGCCCGCGGCCTTGGCCAACTGGATCGCCAGATGACCGACGCCGCCGGCGCCGCCATGGATGAGAACCCTTTGCCCGGATTTGAGGCCGCCATGCTCAAACAGGCCCTGCCACGCAGTAATGCCTGCGAGTGGAACGGCAGCGGCTTCCACATGGCTTAGACGGTCCGGCTTCGCAGCCGCCTCCGTCGCCTTGACCACGACATATTCGGCATTGCCGCCGCGGTCATGCCCAAGCATGGCAAATAGCGGGTCGCCCTTCTTCAACGTATGCGCTCGCGTGCCGCATGTTTCCACCGTGCCGGACACGTCACGACCGAGCGTGACCGGCAGGGGCTGGCTCGTCGAACCTTCGCGGGTCTTGTAGTCGATCGGATTGACGCTCGCCGCGCGAACCCTGAGCAGAACCTCGTCGTCAAGTGGCTGAGGCAAGGGGACTTGATCGATCGAAAGAACCTCGGGTCCGCCAAACGCATGGATGCGGACTGCTTTCATGTCGATACCTCCTCTTGGTTCGGCTGTCGGCGACGCTGTCTGCGGGTCGGCGGCCCCGATTGCTGTGGCGCCCGCATGTTCATTTGCTCGCGCGGGCCACCCGCCAGATCACAATCGGCGCCGCAAGGACGCCAGTCCTGCTAGGCTGCGGATTGCGTTGGAGGGTTCTGATACATCATCCACAGCTCGATCGCAGCAAGGACCGCGACCAGAACGCCGATTACAACATGCACGCCCATTGCCGTGGTTGCCTGGAATCCAAGCACCCAGGGAGACACGAGTACCCAAAGACCCACAACGAGGTTCAACCACTCCTCCCAAACAGCAAAGGCGGAGAGGGCGGCAACCGAAAGCAAGAAAATCACGATGCCGCTGCCCATGGCGTTCTGGGACTGTGTCCCCGCCGCGAAGGCGAAGATCCACGGAGAGAAGAAGAGAACTGCTCCAAGGATCAGATTTGCCACGTCACAAAGCTTGGCGTTTGACCACTGGTTCATGATTTTTCTCCATCAAGCGTGCTTTCCACGCTTCCGAAGCTCAGTCGGCTGGCCTTGAAACCGCCGATCCACATGGCGGCAGGGCTACAACCGGACTTGCTGGCTCTCTAACTGCGTTGCAGGCCATTGGTTCCAATCAACAAATCTGGAGCACCATCGGCTGTGCGTGGCGCCGAGCCATTTTCCCCGGCTGGAAGCATTCAGCCACTCTTGATCCGTCCGCGGGTTATAAACGCAGCGGGAAGGTGCGAGGCGCAGGCCATCACCCATGTGATCGCCTCTCGATCATATTGGTCACCGGAGCGCCAGTCCTCGAAGTAGGCGTTCAACGTGTCGACACGCTCGGGCCAGACGTCGCTGGCCTGCAGCCCCAGTGACACGCCGAAATTGGTGAAAGCGAACTTCGTGTCGCGCAGCCACGGCGCGCGGCTGAAATAACCCGGCGGGTCGACCCACATTGTTTCCAGGGTTCCAAGCGATCGCCTCGTCTGGGTCTCGGCCCATGGCTCCGCGGGGAAGAAGTGGGCGAGCCACAGCATCATGCCGAGACCGAGATCCTGTTCGATATCGAGCGCTTGCCAATCGCGCTCGATCAGGTCACGCATCTGCGCGATTTCGGGCGCCAGCCCGTCTTCATCGAGCATCCGGTAGGAGACATAGCCATCATAGGCGTCCATGCTGCCGAGGCCATAGCCGGGATAAGGATTGCTCAAGTCCTCCTGCATCTTCCAGATCACACCGCGGCCCGGGATCACAAAAGCCGGGTGAATGTCACGCGCCAGCACGATACCGCGCGCGCGGTATCGCGGCTTCAGATCGCCGAGACGCGCCAAGGCAAACAGCCACATCGCCAGGTAGTGGAAATACTGACCGTCACGATCAGCTGCTTCCCCGATTCTCAGTCCGCGCCGACGGCCGAGCACACGCTCAACATCGGCCACAAGCCGCTCAGCCTCGTCCAGCCAGCGCGCCTCGCCAGTTTCCGTATAGAGTGAGACGTAGAGCACGACCCCGAACGCATCGGTCCAGAGGTAACGCAAGCCGTTAGGCCAGATGCGTTCGGCGCGCATCCAATCGAGTTTTCGCAGCACATAGTCGACGTCACGCAACATTGGCACCAAACCCGAACGGATAGACCATGCGGTTGCGGCATACCAAGCAACATCCGCCTCTGTCTGGGTCGATTATCGCAATCTGGTCGGCAGCTCGCAGCCCGACGCCGGCCTTGTTAAGCCGACCTCAATGCATCTGCGAATGCTGTCCGCCTTGCTGCGAGATGCCGCTCAATGCCTCACCCGCCCTTGCCGATTCGCCATTCATGGCGAGGTCGCCAAGCGAAACAATGCCGATCAGTCGCTTGTCGCGGTTCAACACCGGCAGGCGCCTCACTTGAAGCTCACCCATTTTGTGAAGGACGTCGTCTGCGTCTTCGTCGTCGAAACAATATTCGACGTCAGGGCTCATTACCTCGCGAATTTTGGCGTCGGGTCCTTTGCCCTGGGCGATGCCCCGGATCGCGATATCCCGGTCCGTTATCATGCCGACAAGCCGGTCGTTCTCACCCACCGGCATGACGCCGGCGTCGAGACGGCCCATGGTTCGGGCGGCTTCGCGTATGGTTTGCTCCGGATTGGCGATCTGGACGTCTTTCGTCATACAATCGGCAATTCTCATCGTAACCTCCTCTCGTTCCGCGGCCCCGCGCCACCAGATGCTTGAATGAGCGCCCTTGGAAAACGTTCCATGGTTTCGGTCTTCGCGAGCAAATAGCCTGCCGGCATCTTTGGTACTCTTTTCATGGGCGAACCGCCGTCGGCGGCCGTCGAAGGAGAATGCGCCATGCGCGGCGAAATCGCCGAATCCTGAAGAGCATTATGAAGGCGCAGCACAAGCACCGGCTGCCGACATCGCGGCTGATCCATTCCCGACCGAGGCAGCCGCAGCATCAGGCAAGCGCCGTGGAGGTCGCTTGCTGGCTGGAGTATCCAGCCGAGTTCATGCAGGCCGTGCTCGGTTTTCTACGCTGAGCCTCGGCGTGGTTGAGTGAAGTCCGCAGAGAGCGAACTTCATGGCCCTTTGCAAATCGGCACCGGCTGCGGCGCCGGTGCCGGGTGATCCTTGCTGTACTGAGCGATGATCGGCTCGAGGGTCTTTCTCGGCCAGAATTTCGGAGTGCCGATTTCTTTCAGGCAGGATGCGTTCCAGTAAGCGCCCGACTGCGAACGGCTGGACGCTACAGCGGCGATGTCGCGTGATTCAGGGTAGATGTAGAGCGTCGTCGGGTTGTCCTTGACCATTGGGATGATCTGCTTGGCATCCGCCGGCGACCAGCTGGTGCACCCATTGCTGCGGCCGCTTGCGTAGTCCACCAGCTTGCCGAACGGCACGTAGCCATCATGGTCGGCGTGCGAGCTGTTGGGATTTTTGCGCAGGCACATGCCGTGCAGCACCTGGGCAGCGTGGCCGCCGATCACCCGTTGCCTGGCGTTCGCGGCTTCGCCTTCACCGTCGAACTGTATGAAGGTGCGCTGGAAAACCGCATCCTGTTTCGCGCCGGTACGGTAGTAGCCCTTGAACGAGGTTTTCGCCTCGCTGGTCATATAGGCGCCGCCGGCGGTCAACGATGAATCCATCGCATTGCCGAAGTTCTTCGCGCAGCGTCTGCCGTTGGCGAAATCGACGACGCCTTTCAAATTCCGGCCGCTGCCGTGGCCCGACGAAATCGCGCGAAACGACTGGCTGGCTTCGCAAACGACATAATAGCGGTGTCCGGGCTTGCCATTGCCCAGATCGCTGGGGCGCGTCGCGTCCATGGCGAAGTAGCAGGGGTTTTTGACCGCACCTTGCGCCACCTTCTTGAGGTAGAGCGCGCGCGCCCGTTCCAGCACCACCTGTGATATCTGCCCGTCGCTGTCGCCGACATGGGGCTGTAGCCAGGCCGGAACGTCAGATGGTGCGGCAAAGGATCGGGCCGACACCGCCACGGCGATGACCATGACAAGAAGGCAGGCGACGACACCCAGAGAGACAGATCTCAACCGCACCGGATCAATTCTCCTGTCGAAGCGCTTTGCAATTCCTTGCGGTGTTGCCGCCGAGAATCAATCATAAATGGTCCCGCATCAATCTGCGAAACACATCTTGTTTAGCGCACCCACTAGGACGGATCTGTCAAGCAGCCTTCATTGGGCGGCTGCCGCCAGGTTCAGGAGGTGTGCAACCGATGGTGGATTGTGTTGCGCGCGCAGCGCGTCGGCTGACTGACGAACGACTTCGGAAATCCGCAGCAGCTGTTTGGCGATGGGACTGGTGTTGCGCCAGACCATGCCGATCGTGCGCGAGGGCTGGGGATTTCTGAAGCGCGCGATGGAAACCGGTGCCGAGCGCGTCTCCACCGCCACGGCCATTTCCGGAATCAAGGTGACGCCGATGCCGGCGCCGACCATCTGCACCAAGGTCGACAGCGAGCTACCGTCCAGCAACTCGCGTGGCCGCGCCGAATGCATGCTGCAGAACGACAGCGCCTGGTCGCGAAAGCAATGGCCTTCTTCCAGGAGAAGCAGCCGCATCTCGCGCAGCATTTCGCGATTGGGCACCGGCTTTCCCTCGTCCTCGCCGGGCCGGACCAACACGAAGTTCTCGGCAAACAGCACGACCTCCGTCAACGATGGTTCGGACACCGGCAGCGCGACAATAGCCGCGTCGAGCCGGCCGTCCGCCAGTTCCTGGATCAGCTTCTGCGTCAGCGTCTCGCGCACATGGATATCGAGGCCGTCATGCATGCGCGAGAGATTGCCGATGATGGTCGGCAAAAGGTATGGCGCGACCGTCGGGATGACGCCGATGCGGAGCCGGCCGACCAGCCGGTCACGCGAGGAGCGGGCGAGATCAGTCAGTTCGTCCACCGAACGCAGGATGTCGCGCACGCGCAAGGCAAACTCCTCGCCGAAATTGGTCAGACGGACTTGCCGCGGACCTCTTTCGAACAGCTCGGTGCCGAGCGTCGCCTCCAATTCCTTGATCTGCACCGAGATAGCGGGCTGGGAGATCGCGCATGCATCGGCCGCGCGGCCGAAATGGTTGTGTCGGGCCAGCGCCTCGAAATAACGCAGCTGCTTCAGCGTCAGGTTTGTCATAGTGTGATCTTATCGCTGCAATCAGGAAATCCAACTTAAATTAATCACACGGCTTTGCTATAGGAACTGTAAGGAGGAGCAGCCAGGACCGCCTGGTCCAGGCGCCCGCAGTGACGGGACTTCCAAGATATTCGGTCGCGTATCGGGCACAGGTCATCGCGCCTGCCATGAAACGGACCACCTCCAGGGACATCCAGTGTCCTTGCTCACGCAGCCGTTGAAGCAGCACAACACAGCCACGATCGGAGAAAAACATGGACGCCAACACAGACGACAACAGCAAGGGCAAATGCCCGGTTGCGCATGGGTCCTCCCGCAGGAGCAACCGTGACTGGTGGCCAAACCAACTTGACCTCGGCGTTCTGCATCAGCAATCGAACCTCTCCGACCCGATGGGCGAGGCGTTCGACTATGCCGAGGAATTCAAGTCGCTCGATCTCGATGCGGTGATCAAGGATCTGCACCATGTGATGACGGATTCGCAGGATTGGTGGCCCGCCGATTTCGGCCACTACGGACCGCTGTTCATCCGCATGGCCTGGCACAGTGCCGGCACCTATCGCATCGGCGACGGCCGTGGCGGCGCCGGCGCCGGCCAGCAGCGTTTCGCGCCGCTCAACAGCTGGCCGGACAATGCCAATCTCGACAAGGCGCGCCGGCTGCTGTGGCCGGTCAAGCAGAAATACGGCAGGAAGATCTCCTGGGCCGACCTGTTGATCCTCGCCGGCAATGTCGCGCTCGAATCGATGGGCTTCAAGACCTTCGGCTTCGCCGGCGGCCGTGCCGACGTCTGGGAGCCCGAGCAGGACGTGGACTGGGGTTCGGAAACCAAGTGGCTCGACGACGAGCGCTACTCCGGCGATCGTGAACTCCAAGGCCATCTCGGCGCCGTGCAGATGGGTCTGATCTACGTCAATCCGGAAGGGCCGAACGGCAAGCCGGATCCGCTGGCTTCGGCACGCGACATCCGCGAAACCTTCGGCCGCATGGCGATGAACGACGAGGAGACCGTGGCGCTGATCGCCGGCGGCCACACCTTCGGCAAGACGCACGGCGCCGGCGATGCCTCGTTGGTGGGAGCCGAGCCGGAAGGCGCCGGCATCGAAGCGCAGGGCCTCGGCTGGTCGAGCAAGCATGCCACCGGCATTGCAGGCGACGCGATCACCTCGGGCCTCGAGGTGACCTGGACCACGACGCCGACCAAGTGGAGCAACAACTTCTTCGACAATCTGTTCAACTACGAATGGGAGCTGACGAAGAGCCCGGCGGGCGCCCATCAATGGACGCCGAAGGGCGGCGCCGGTGCCGGCACCGTGCCGGATGCCCACGATCCGTCAAAGCGCCGCGCGCCGTCCATGCTGACCACCGATCTCGCGCTGAGGGTCGATCCGGCCTACGAAAAGATCTCGCGGCGTTTCCACGAGCATCCCGACCAGTTCGCCGACGCGTTTGCCCGCGCCTGGTACAAGCTGACCCACCGCGACATGGGCCCGATCGCTCGCTATCTCGGCCCGCTCGTGCCGAAGGAAGTGCTGATCTGGCAGGATCCGATCCCGGCGGTCGACCACGAATTGGTCAGCGAGCAGGATATCGCATCCCTGAAGTCGAAGATCCTGGCATCGGGCCTGTCGGTCTCCGAGTTGGTTTCGACCGCTTGGGCGTCGGCCTCGACATTCCGCAATTCCGACAAGCGCGGCGGCGCCAACGGTGCCCGCATCCGGCTCGCGCCGCAGAAGGACTGGGAGGTCAACCAGCCGGCCGAACTGTCGAAGGTGTTTGCCAGGCTTGAAGGCATCCAGAACGAGTTCAACGCGGCACAGACCGGCGGCAAGAAGGTCTCACTTGCCGACCTCATCGTGCTCGGCGGCGTCGCCGCGGTCGAAAAAGCCGCGAAAGATGGGGGCCATGAGGTGAAGGTGCCATTCACGCCAGGCCGCATGGACGCCTCTCAGGAACAGACGGATGTTCATTCCTTTGCGCCGCTCGAGCCGAAAGTCGATGGCTTCCGCAACTATGCCAGGGGCAAGCAGCCGATGTCGACCGAAGCCATGCTGGTCGATCGGGCGCAATTGCTGTCGCTGACGGCGCCGGAGATGACGGTGCTGGTCGGCGGCTTGCGGGTGCTTGGCGCCAACACGGCCAAGTCGAAGCACGGCGTGTTCACCGACCGGCCGGGGACGCTGACCAACGACTTCTTCGTCAACCTGCTCAGCATGAACACGGTCTGGGATCCGGCCGCCGGCTCCGACGAAGTCTACGAAGCGCGCGACCGTAAGACCAAGGCGGTCAAGTGGACCGGCACGCGCGCAGATCTGATCTTCGGTTCGCACGCGCAATTGCGTGCACTTGCCGAGGTCTATGGCTCCGCCGACGCCGGGCAGAAATTCGCCAGGGATTTCGTGGCGGCATGGACCAAGGTGATGAACGCCGACCGCTTCGACATCGCCTGAGATCGCTAGAGCGGGATGCATTTGAATTGAACCTGGCATCCCGCTCTAACTGTTTGTTTTAGCCGCATTTCTGCGACGCCAAGCGATTCCGCTTGGCTGCAAAATGCTCTAGTGGCGATCCAGTGCGACCGTGCCGTTGCGCCAGTCCTCCCAAGGACTTGGATCAGGGCCGCGTTTCCAGCGATGGGAACGCGGCCCTGTCGCAAGAGGCTGCCCCTTGGTGGACCGTGCCTCGCCGGGCGATGCTGCTATCTTATCGCCGTAGCGTCTCCGCCGGTGCACCATGGTCGAAATCGTCAAACCCGCGCTTGAACATCTGCCGTCCTATAAGGCGGCGCTTGAGCGCGGCTGGTCGCCGGACAATGTGCGGCTGATGGAAGCGACGCGCGAGCAGCTTGCGGCAATCGAAAAAGATCCAGTGGCCTTTCTCGCCGACCTCGACGATCCCCAAGCCAGGGGCGGCCCGATCACCTTGCCGGATGGCAGGCAAGTACCGCGCCTGCCGGGCTTCCGCCGCTGGATATGGGACGGCGAGGCGTCGGGCTCGATCGGCTTCCGCTGGCAGCCAGGAACGGCGGAGCTGCCGCCACATGTGCTTGGCCATATCGGCTATGCGGTGGTGCCGTGGAAGCGGCGGCGCGGCTACGCCACCGAGGCGCTGCGGCTGATGCTGGACGAGGCGAGGGCGGTCGGGCTGCCCTATGTCGAGATCACCGCCAAGCCGGGCAATCCGGCATCGCACAAGGTGATCCTTGCCAATGGCGGCAAGCTCGTCGAGCGCTTCTTCGAGGACGCCGCCTATGGCGGGGCGGAGAGTTTGCGGTTTCGGATCGAGCTGTAGGTGGGGCGGGGTTGAATCTGCTCGCTCCCTCTCTTCGAGCGTTGCGCCGCCCCTCATCCGCCTGCCGGCACCTTCTCCCCGTATAGCGACGGGGTGAAGGGGGCTGCCGCGACCTCGGCGCCTTTTCTGCAGCGCTGGTGATTGGCGAAACCATTGATGAGGGCGTCCTTCGCCCCGTTTACGGGGAGAAGATGGCGGCAGCCAGATGAGGGGCGGCGCCGACGTAGACATGGGAGCGGTATAGCAACTGCCCGACACGCAAGCTGCCCCGTCGAACCTCTCAATCATGCTCGTCAGCGCACAGCGCGTGGTCGGATAGCGCGCGGATGACGTAGCAGTCGCCGACCTTCTCGCCATTGCAGCAGGTGGCGATGCGTTCGAGTTCGGCCTCCAGCCGCTTCAGCCGGGCGATCTTCTCCCGCACCGAGATCAGTTGTTGCTCGGCGATCCGGTCGGCGTGGCCGCTCAATTCGATCAGCGAGCGGATGTCCTCGACAGCGAAACCGAGGTCGCGGGCGTGGCGGAAAACCGGCGTCCACTCTACTCCGCTGGGGCCGTCAGTGGCGGCGTGGCGTTGCTGCGCCCTTCCCAGACATAAGAGGCGAGCGCCACCGCGACGGCGACCAGCATGGCGATAGCACCGAGCAGCGGCAGGCTGCGGTAGCCATAGCCGGCATTTAGCATGGCGGCGCCCAGCGACGCGGCCAGCGCGATGCCGACATTGAAGCCGGACGGAATGAGCGACGAAGCGAGGTTCGAGGCGTCTGCCGTCCAGGCCAGGATCCGGGTTTGGATCGGTGTGCCGATGGCGAAGTTGAGACCGCCCCAGATGACGATGGCGATAATCAGCAGCAGGGGATAGGGGCTCACGGCATGGATGATGGCTAGCGTCACCGCCTGCAGGGCCAGCATGGTGATCAATGACGGCATCAGCTTCCAGTCGGAGAGCTTGCCGCCGAGAAAGACACCGAGCGTTGCGCCGACGCCGTTGAGCAGCAGCACCCACGGCACCAGGTTCTCGTCGAGCCCGGTGACCTCCAGCAAAGTCGGCGTGATGTAGGTGAACAGGCCGAACTGGCCGATCATCAGCATCAACATCAGGATCAGCGAGGTCCAGACCTGCTGGCGGGCCAGCACGCGAACCTCGCGGGCGAGGCCGGCGGGCTTGACCTGATATCCCGTCGCGCGCGGCAACAGCGCCGCCATGGCAAGCGTTGCCGCCACGCCGAGCGCGCACATCACCCAGAAGGTGGCGCGCCAGCCCCAGATGTTGCCGATCGCGGTGCCGGCGGGCACGCCTATGACGTTGGAGACGGTGAGGCCGGACAGGATGACGGCAACCGCCATGCCGCGCTGGTCCTCGCGCACAAGTCCGACGGCGACGACCATGGCGACGCCGAAATAGGCGCCATGCGCGACCGCGACGGCAATGCGCAACAAAAGCATCGAGGTGAAGTCGGGCGCCAGCGCGCAGGCCGCCTGGCCGATGGTGAAGGCGATGGCGAGGCCGAGCAGCAAGCTCTTGCGCGACAGCGACTTGGTGGCTAGCGCCAGCAGCGGACCGCCGACGGCTATGCCGCAGGCATAGCCGGAGACGAGATAGCCGGCCGAGGGAACCGAAACGCCAAGCCCTTGCGCCACTTGCGGCAGCACGCCGGCAATGACGAATTCGGTGGTGCCGAAGGCAAAGGCGGCGATGAACAAGGCGATGAGCGGAAGCGACATAGCGGGAATTGGATCCTCGAACGCAGGCCTCAAACCACGGATGAGCGTCGCGGGCAATCCAGAAATTGTTGGCGCCGCTTTAGCTTTTCTTGATCGAGTTTCCGCGCGTCACTTGTTCGCGCGACGGCCGGCGAGGGCACGCGAACTCGGTCGTGCACCGAGGGCCGCTATGCCACGGTTTTGCGCCCGTAAGGAATTTTCAGCCACGTCCGCTCGTGAAAATAGTAGAGCAGCGATTTGGTGACGACCTCGGTCAGGCCGATTGCCGCGGCGAGCTTGATGCTTCCGGTCACGACCAGCGAGATGATCATCGTGTCGATGGTGCCGGTCACCCGCCAGGAGAGCGCCTTGGCGAAGCTGCGCGAATGGGTGTCCATCGATTTCCTCCGAAAGGCTGGGCTAATGAACCCTTATCCCGACTGGAGGAAACAGGGCAAAGGTATTTTGCCGCCGAAGCGAGTACGGTGCTTGACGGTGTCGTGATCAGCTCGCCTTCAGCCGCGACCCGGTGAGCAGGCCGCGCTCTTCGAGCACCGGATAGGCCATCGAGGCCAGCAGCGAGTTGATCTGCTTCAGGTCGCGGATGGTGTCGAGATGGATCGAGCTGGTCTCGACGCTCTTGGCGGTGCCATCGCGCAGGCGCTCGAAATGGCTGGTGCTGGTTTCCTTCTCGCGGTCGCGCAGCTGGTCCTTTTCCAGCACCAGCTGGCGGGCGGTTTCGGGATCGCGCGACACCAGCACGTTGAAGGCAAGCCGCGCGTTGGCGAGCACCGAACTGTGGAAGGCGAACAACTCGCTCCAGCCCTCGTCGGTGAATTCCAGTCCGCGCTCGAACTTCTTCTTCACATGCACCAGCATGTTGCGCACGATGATGTCGCCGACCTGCTCGAGCTTGACGCAGGCGCCGATCAACTCCTGGCAGCGCAGCGCCTCGTCCTCGGTCAGCGGGTTCCTGGTCAGCTTGGCCAGATAGAGCTTGATCGCGGCATGCTTCCTGTCGACGCGGTCGTCGAGTGCAGCCAGCGCCATGATCTTGTCGGCGTCGGCACTTTCATAGAGCTCGATGATGCGCTTGAGCATGATCTCGACCGTCTCGCAGACGCGCACCACCTCGCGCGTGGCATTGGCCAGCGCCTGGCTTGGCACGTCGAGCGCGCTCTCGTTGAGCGCGGACAGCTCGACGACGTCGAGCGAGGCGGCCGGCACGGGCCTAGTGCCGAGCGCCACGATCTTCTCCGAGGCGCGGTAGACGAACCCGGCCAGCGGCAGCCCGGCGAGCAGGATCAGCACATTGAACAGGATGTGGGCGTTGACGATCTGGTCCGCGGCCGTCGAACCGAGGAAGGCGAAGTGCGGCCTGAAGATCATGACCAGGATCAGCATGACCAGCGAGCCAAGCCCGCGCATCAGGAGATTGCCGATCGGCACGACGCGCACTTCGGGGCTCGACGAGCGTGTCAGCATCGGCGCGATAATCGAGGAGCCGAGATTGACGCCGAGGATGAGGACGACGCCGAGTTCCGGCGTGATCAGGCCACGACCGGCCAGCGTCGCCATCAAGAGAACCGCCGCGATGCTCGACTGGAACAGCCAGGTGATCAGCGCCGCCAGCAGATAGGCGGTGATGGAATCGGTGGAGAAGTAGTTGATGATGACCGGCAGGAGCTGGCTGTTGCGCAGCGGTTCCGATGCCTGGCCGATCATTTCCAGCGACAGGATCAACAGGCCGATGCCGACCAGGATGCGGCCGGACTGGCGCCAGTCGCGCCGCTCGGTGGCCATGAACATCACCGTGCCGGTGATCAGGCAAAGCGGCACCAGCAGGGTGAGATCGAAGGTCAGCAGCTTGACCACCAGCGCCGAGCCGATCTCGGCCCCACGCACGGCAAGTTGGCCCGCGGCGCCCGAGACGATGCCGGAGCCGGCGAAGGAGCCGACCAGCAGCGTGACGGCGGTGGAACTCTGCAGGGCGATGGCGAGGCCGGTGCCGGCCAGCACCGCCATGATCGGATTGCGCATGGTGGCGCGCAGACGATGGCGCAACACGTCGCCATAGGCACGCTCGACGCCGGTCTTCACCATGCGGGTGGCAAACAGCATCAGCGCCACGGCGCCGGCCAGATGCAGAAGGACGACGGAGCCGCTCATCTTGTCGCCCGCGTGCGAACAGGGCGCGCGACGCGGCCAGCGTGGCGAGCGGGATGAAAAGCGGGGTTACGAATCATGTTCATGGCAGTGGCCGATAATAACTCGAATATTTTAGCCGGATAATAAAATCTTGTGGATTTCAAAGGGCCGTTGCCGCGCGACAGGCAGTGTCGGAAAATGGATTGAGGCGCAAAAGGTTGCATTGCCGGGCTACCGTGGCACGGCGGATTCGCGCGGGTTGCCGCGCTTGTCTCCTACCTTTGCGAGGATGTTCAACTCCCTCGATTAAATGAAGGAATTCATTACACAATTGTAATGCCGGCGTTCAGTTTCGGTTCATCAGTGCCGCGCTATTCCCCTGATGTCGACAACCAGGAGACTTCTGATGAAACGCATTGTCCTTTCCGCCCTCGCTTTCTCGATGCTGGCCGCCACGTCGTTCACCAGCCAGGCCGCACCGCTGACTGCGCAGGTCGCACCACAGTCGAACTATAGCCAGGTCGACTGGCAGAAGCCCGGCCACCATACCGATGTGAAGAAGCGCGTCTTCAAGAAGACGGTCGTCGTGAAGCGCAGCCATTGGCGCAATGGCCAGAAATATTCCAGCTGGAAGCGTCACCAACCGATCCGCGATTATGGCCGCTATGGCCTGCATCGTCCCGGCCGTGGCCAGGAATGGATCCGCGTCGGCAACGACTATGTGCTGGTCGGCATCCTCTCCGGCGTCATCTTCGGCGCGCTTGCCGCTCATTAACCGGCACTTAGCCGGACATTTGAAGGGAGGCGGCCCGCCATGGCCGCTTTTCTGCCGTCCGCGACCAACTCCTCACCAACATTAAGAAGTTTTGAAACAGCTTGCCGAAAATATCACGATGTGCGATATTTTCGAGGTGAAGCGGGTCATTCTCCTTCCTCTGGCTGCCAAGGCGCTGCGAAAGCATCGGGCGGATGCCGAGAGAATTCTGTCGAAGATAGAAGCATATGCCAATGACCCGAGCAGCCTTGCAAACATGGTCAAGGCGTTGCAAGGCTCGACCGCTCTGCGTTTGAGGGTGGGTGACTATCGTGTGATGTTCGAGGAAACGGATCAGGAGATCATCGTCACCAGGATCGGACCGCGCGGGTCGGTTTATGATTGAAGGGATGCCAAGGTGAACAACGTTGCCTATGTCACGACGCCAGGTGGCGAGGAACTGGCCATCTTACCACGCAGCGAACTGGATGCGTTGCGGGAATCGCTGGACCACGCACAGGCGCTGGGCAGCTTTCGCGCAGGCCAGATTCCAGGACTTACTCCGGACGAGGCACGGGCTCTTGTCGCAGCGGTCTCTCCGCTTGCTTTCTGGCGCAGGTATCGCAAGCTTACCCAAGCTGTGCTCTCCGCGTCCGTCGGAGTGACGCAGAACTATCTTTCTGAAATCGAGAACGGAAAGCGTGGAGGGGATGTCGCGCTTTGGCTGCGGCTGGCTCGCGCGCTCGAACTGCCGGTTGAAAGTCTCGTCGACGAAGGCGATTGATCGACAGGCTATAGGCAAGGCCGCCTTTTGCCCTGTGGAAACCGGGTATGGCCCGCATTAGGGGTCGTCGGATTTCGCGGGCATGATTATATGGTGGGGAAACGAGTTCCCCGATGCGCTTTCCGCCTGCTTTCCTCGACGAGATACGCGACCGCGTGCCGATTTCATCGGTTATCGGCCAGCGCGTTGCGTGGGACCGGAAGAAGACCAACGCGCCGCGCGGCGACTATTGGGCCTGCTGCCCGTTCCATGGCGAGAAGAGCCCGTCCTTCCACTGCGAGGACAAGAAGGGCCGCTACCATTGTTTCGGCTGCTCGGTCTCGGGCGATCATTTCAAGTTCCTGACCGAACTCGACGGGATGAGCTTTCCCGAAGCGGTCGAAAAGATCGCCGACATGGCCGGCGTGCAGATGCCGGTTCGCGATGCCCAGGAGGAGCGGCGCGAAAAGGAACGCGCCAGCCTGACCGACGTCATGGAGATGGCGACCACCTTCTTCCAGGAACGGCTGCAGGGACCGGAAGGCGCGAAAGCCCGCGCCTATCTGCGCGATCGTGGACTGACACCGGCGACGCAGCAATCGTTCCGGCTCGGCTTCGCGCCCGATAGCCGCAATGCGCTCAAGGAGCATCTCGCCGCCAAGGGTGTTCCCAAGGCCGATATCGAGGCCTGCGGGCTGGTGCGCCACGGCGACGACATCCCGGTTTCCTATGACTGGTTCCGCGACCGCATCATGTTCCCGATCCCGGATTCGCGCGGCAAGATCATCGCCTTCGGCGGGCGCGCGCTGCAGCCGGATGCGCTGGCCAAATACATGAACTCGCCCGATACCGAGCTCTTCCACAAGGGCAATGTGCTCTATAATTTCGCCCGCGCCCGCCAAGCAATGGGAAAGGGGGCCCTGGCCAAGGGCGGCACGGTCATCGCCGTCGAGGGCTATATGGACGTCATCGCGCTGGCGCAGGCCGGCTTCGAGAATGTCGTGGCGCCGCTCGGCACCGCGCTCACCGAAAACCAGCTTGAATTGCTTTGGCGCATGGCGCCGGAGCCGATGTTGTGTTTCGACGGCGACAAGGCTGGGCTGAAGGCGGCGTGGCGCGCGGCCGACATGGCACTGCCGTCGGTGCAGGCCGGGCGTTCGGCGCGCTTCGCGCTGCTGCCGGAAGGCAAGGATCCCGACGATCTGGTCAAGGCCGAAGGACCGGATGCTTTCCGTCGCGTACTGGCCGACGCACGGCCGCTGGTCGATCTGCTGTGGATGCGTGAGACGGCGGGCGGCGTCTTCGATACGCCGGAGCGGCGGGCCGAGCTTGAGAAGACGCTGCGCGAGCTGACCAGCCGTATCCGCGACGAAAGCCTGCGCTACCATTATCAGCAGGAGATGCGCGAACGCGTGCTGAGCTTCTTCGGCTCGCAGCGCAGTGCGCGCCAAGGGCGTCAAGATGGCGGCCGGCCAGGCGAGCGCGGCCAGGGCAAGACGCCCGCACCCGGCGGACAGTTCGCCAAGAGTGGCGGCGGCCGCATCGCGATCACTGAAAGCCTCGGCCAGTCAGCTTTGGTCAAGCGTGGCAGCGAGGGGATGTCGGTGCGCGAGGCGACGATCATTGTCGCGCTGATCAACCATCCAGCGTTGATCGACGAGAATTTCGCGCATATCGAGTTTCTCGATCTCGCCAACTCCGATCTGCGACGGCTGCATGCGGCGATCCTCGATGCGATGGCGCATGACATGGCCAATGACCGTCATGCCGTTATCGCCACGATCGAACGCGCCGGCTGCGCCGAGATCTGGGAGCGGGCCGTCGGCTTGATCCGGCGTATGCGTCAATGGCCGGCGCTGGAGACCGCTGCCCTTGACGATGCCCGCGACGCTTTCAGCCAGGCACTGCACTTGCAGCGCAGCGCGCGCACCTTACATAAGGAGCTGAAACAGGCGGAAGCGGCGCTCGCCACCGATCCCACGGACGAAAACTACCGGCACCTGATCGAAATTCAGGCGCAATTTCAGGATGTACAGGCAACGGAAGCGCTGATCGAAGGATTCGGCGTGTCCTCGGGCAGGGCCGGGCGGGCTTAGTTTGAAGCGAGTGAAATGTGAAGGCGTTGTTGCGCGTCGAAATGGCGTGCGGCGGGCTAAGTCGGGTAATTGATTCGCTTTTTTAAGGCGAATCATGCGAGAGGCGCTTGACCTTCTGGCAGAATGACGGAATCAGGACGATTCGAAACGTTAACCCGAACCCGCGTCGACGGGAAATAAGCGATGTGAGGGTACTGGTCACTGGACAGGCAGCCTGCCTGCCACAGATACCAGGGTTAATCTGGACTTAATGCATGTTGCCCAAAAGGAAACCGGTTTTGGGGCAACGACATGCACCAAACGATGAGTTGATGCAGTTACTGGCCCGGTGAAGCGCGTTCATAAGCGAGCGCATCCGATTTGACTGGTCCGACAGCTTACGCGGCTTTGATGTTCGGCCGCTAGGAGAAGATAAAGACTATGGCGACAAAGGAAAAGGAAGAGGTCGAAACCGAACGCGAAGGCGCCACCGATGGCCCTCTGCTCGACCTTTCCGATGATGCTGTCAAGAAGATGATCAAGGCCGCCAAGAAGCGCGGCTATGTCACCATGGACGAGCTGAATTCGGTGCTGCCCTCCGAGGAAGTCACCTCCGAGCAGATCGAGGACACGATGGCGATGCTGTCCGACATGGGCATCAACGTGGTCGAGGACGACGAGCAGGGCGAGGAGCCCGAAGCCGCCGACACCGCGGCCGATGCCGAGGAAGACGCCAACGAACTGGCCGAGCAGACCGGCACCGCCGTTGCCGCCACCACGACGAAGAAAGAGCCGACCGACCGCACCGACGATCCGGTGCGCATGTATCTGCGCGAGATGGGCTCGGTCGAGTTGCTGTCGCGCGAGGGCGAAATCGCCATCGCCAAGCGCATCGAGGCCGGCCGCGAGACGATGATCGCGGGCCTGTGCGAAAGTCCGCTGACTTTCCAGGCCATCATCATCTGGCGCGACGAACTCAACGAATCCAAGATCCTGCTGCGCGAGATCATCGACCTCGAAGCCACCTATGCCGGACCGGAAGCCAAGCAGGCGCCGGTCGTCGAGCGCATCGAGGAAGCCAAGGTCGAGGATAAGCCGCGCCGTTCGCGCGACGAGGAAGACGACATCACCAATGTCGCCGCCGATACGCGCGGGCTGGTGGATGACGACGAGGAAGACGAGGACGAAGCGAGCCTTTCGCTGGCGGCCATGGAAGCGGAACTCCGCCCGCAGGTGATGGAGACGCTCGACGTCATCGCCGACACTTACAAGAAGCTGCGCAAGCTGCAGGACCAGCAGGTCGAGAACCGTCTGGCCGCCGCCGGCACGCTGTCGCCCAGCCAGGACCGCCGGCTGAAGGAGCTGAAGGACCAGCTGATCAAGGCGGTGAAGTCGCTGTCGCTCAACACGGCGCGCATCGAGGCGCTGGTCGAGCAGCTCTACGACATCAACAAGCGCCTGGTGCAGAACGAGGGCAAGTTGCTCAGGCTCGCCGAAAGCTATGGCGTGCGCCGCGAGGAGTTCCTGAAGGAATATCAGGGTTCCGAGCTCGACCCGAACTGGACGCGCGCGATCGGCAACCTGACCTCGCGCGGCTGGAAGGAATTCACCAAGAACGAGAAGGACGCGATCAAGGACCTGCGCGCCGAGATCCAGAACCTCGCCACCGAAACGGCGATCTCGATCCTGGAATTCCGCAAGATCGTCAACCAGGTGCAGAAGGGCGAGCGCGAAGCGGCGATCGCCAAGAAGGAAATGGTCGAGGCCAATCTGCGCCTCGTCATCTCCATCGCCAAGAAATACACCAATCGCGGCCTGCAGTTCCTCGACCTGATCCAGGAAGGCAATATCGGCCTGATGAAGGCGGTGGACAAATTCGAATACCGCCGTGGCTACAAGTTCTCGACCTACGCGACATGGTGGATCAGGCAGGCGATCACCCGTTCGATCGCCGATCAGGCGCGCACCATCCGCATTCCGGTGCACATGATCGAAACGATCAACAAGATCGTGCGCACCTCGCGCCAGATGCTGCACGAGATCGGCCGCGAGCCGACGCCGGAAGAACTGGCCGAAAAGCTCGCCATGCCGCTCGAAAAAGTGCGCAAGGTGCTGAAGATCGCCAAGGAGCCGATCTCGCTCGAAACGCCGGTCGGCGACGAGGAGGATTCGCATCTGGGCGATTTCATCGAGGACAAGATGGCGATCCTGCCGATCGACGCGGCGATCCAGGCCAATTTGCGCGAGACCACCACGCGCGTGCTGGCCTCGCTGACGCCGCGCGAGGAGCGCGTTCTGCGCATGCGCTTCGGCATCGGCATGAACACCGACCATACGCTTGAAGAGGTCGGCCAGCAGTTCTCGGTCACCCGCGAACGTATCCGCCAGATCGAGGCCAAGGCGTTGCGCAAGCTGAAGCACCCGAGCCGCAGCCGCAAGCTCAGGAGCTTCCTGGATAGCTAGGACCTCCGACATCAAAGAGTTCAAGGGCGCCACTGGCGCCCTTTTTCGGTTTCGGGGCATGCTCTTGCGGCTCGGACGCTTCGGGAGGATAATTTCGTATCGGATGCATTTTCTGGGCGACAACCCGGATGCCCGCCCCGGCGAAGCCGCCGTGCTCCGTGGCCCCGGAGGAGGTGTGCCATGACAAGCTACATCGTGCTGATGAACTGGACCGAGCAGGGCGCCAAAAACGTGCGCGATTCACCGAAGCGGCTCGACGCCGCCAGGAAGCAGCTGGGAGATATGGGCGGATCGTTCAAGGCGTTCTACCTGACCATGGGCGAGTACGACATGGTGGCGCTGGTCGAAGCCCCCGACGACGCGGTCCTGGCGCGTTTCTCGCTGATGCTGGCGGCGGCCGGCAACGTCAGGACGCGAACGTTGAAGGCCTTCCCCGAATTCGCCTACCGCGAGATCATCACCTCGCTCGGATAGAGCCGTGACGAGACAGCGCGTAAAGCGCGTCGCCACTTTTGGGTAACGTGCGTTAGGATGTGGCCATGTCCGAACCGCATTCCCATTCGCATCTGTGGCCCGGCGTGCCGCTCGCGCTTGGCTCCGCCGCCTTGTTCGGGGCGACGCCGCCGCTCAGCAAGCTGCTGCTCGACGGCGTCAATCCCTTCATGCTGGCCGGACTGCTCTATCTCGGTGCCGGTCTCGGCCTCGCCTTGTATCGTTTGCTTCGGGGCAGGCAGGCCGCAGCCGAGGAAGCGCAGCTGACCGCTGGGGATATTCCCTGGTTGACGTTGGCAATCGGCATGGGCGGCATCATCGCGCCGGTGCTGCTGATGTTCGGTTTGACCCTCAACACGGCGTCCAGTTCGGCGCTGCTGCTCAATCTGGAAGGGCTGTCGACGATGACGATCGCCTGGCTCGTCTATCGCGAGAATGTCGACCGGCGTCTGCTTTTTGGCGCCTTCGCCATTCTGGCCGGCGCCGTTCTGCTGTCCTGGCAAGGTGACGGCATCGCCTTCAACCGTGGCGCCCTGCTGGTGGCGGGGGCTTGTGTGGCCTGGGGGCTCGACAACAATTTCACGCGCAGGATCTCGGCCACCGACCCGGTGATGATCGCCATGCTGAAGGGTCTGGTGGCGGGCGTCGTCAATGTCGGGCTGGCGCTTGCCGGCGGGGCTTCGTTTCCCCCAGCATCAATCGTCGCGGCCACCGCGGCCGTCGGCTTCTTCGGCATCGGCGTCAGCCTAGTGATGTTCATCGTGGCACTGCGTCATCTGGGCACCGCACGGACGGGAGCCTATTACTCGCTCGCCCCTTTTATCGGCGCGTTGCTGGCAATCGCCATCCTGGGTGACGCCGTCACGCTCAAGCTGGCGGTCGCAGGGCTTCTGATGGGCATCGGCCTCTGGCTGCATCTGTCGGAACGCCATGAGCACGAGCACGAACACGAGGAACTTGAACACGAGCACAGCCATGTGCATGACGAGCACCACCAGCACCATCATGACGAGCCGGTGAGCGAACCGCATTCGCACTGGCACCGGCATGCGCCGATGCGCCACCGGCATCCGCATTATCCCGACCTGCACCATAGGCATGGCCACGGGTAAATGCTCACCGTCTGGTACAACACGCGCTGCCCGGTTTGCGATACCGGCATCAGCAGGCAGAAGCGGCGGTTGATCGAAGCGGTCAAGGCCGGACGGATCGAGTTTCGCGACATCAACCTTGAACCGGCAGCGCTTGCCGGATTTGGCGCGTCCCTTGAGGATATCCGCCGCCGGCTGCACGCCACCGACGCGGGTGGCCAACTGCTGGTCGGCGCCGACGTGGCGATTGCCGTGTGGAAGGTCACGCCGGGCGAGGGCTGGCTGGCGACTTTGTTCGGCAATCCGGTTGTCTTGCCGCTGACACGCTTTGCCTATGATCGTTTCGCCGACCTGCTCTATGCCTGGAACCGACGCAAGGGTCGCTGGTAGCAGCTCGTCATTGATGGCCAGGAGCGCGAAGGTCCGGAGGACATCTCCGGACCTTTTTCGTGCGAGCTATCGGCTGGCCGGTTCGCACAGCGTGCCGACAATGCGGCGTACCATCGGCAGCACCAGCAGCAGCGTCGGAAACGCCACCAGCCAGGACAGGCCCCAGGCGGTCAACCAGATGGAAGCCAGGCCGGGATGGAAACCGAGGCTTTTCAGCGTCGAGATGAACGAGACGATGAAGGTCATCAACAGCGACAGCACCAGCGGGCTGAGAACAGCGGCATAGTGCGCAGGCAGCTTCCTGCGCTGATGTCTTGCAGTCATTTTGGGAGTTTCCCTGAATTGTCCGGTCCGTCGCATTGGCATCCATTCGCCGGTGACCGGCTGAATTGCCCGGAAAGGCCGGGGTTGGATGCGTTGCTTGACGTCAGACGCTTACGGAGCAGCCGAGGCGCTCGCGGGCCTTCTAGCGGCACGTTCCGGTGAAAGCAAGCCTCTTGGCATCGTTTCGAGATACATCGTAAGATATATCTTGACTCCAGCGATTGGCTTGCCTAATTAAGATATATCGTAAGATAGAACTCAAGGAGCAATCAATGCACAAGCAATTCGGGCACAATCATTTCGGCGAGCGCATGTTCATGCACATGGCCGGCAAATTTGGTGGCAGAGGAGGCGGCGGTTTCGGCCCGTTCGGGCATGGTGGTCGTGGCGGTGGACGCGGCGGCCCGGGCGACATGTTCCGCGCAGGCCGCATGCTGGCCGACGGCGACCTCAAGCTGATCACGCTGTCGCTGCTGGCCGAGGCACCGCGCCACGGCTACGACATCATCAAGGCACTGGAAGAGCGCACCAGCGGCATCTACAGCCCGAGCCCGGGCGTGGTCTACCCGACCCTGACCTTCCTGGAAGAGGCCGGCTACGCCGCCTCCGCCGCCGACGGCAACAAGAAGGTGTTCTCGATCACCGAGGCGGGCCAAGCGCATCTTGCCGACAATCGCGAGATGATCGACGGCGTGCTCGACCATCTCGAGCGTTTCGGCCGCAAGATGGCCAAGGCGCGCGACTGGTTCGGCTGGAACGACGAGAGCGAAGAGGGCGGTCGTCGTGGCGGTCGTGGTGGCCGTTCGGAAGCACGCGACGAGTTCCGTGCCGTGCGCCACCGGCTGCGCGCGGCTCTGGGCGACTTCGTCGATGCCCCGGCCGACAAGCAGGCCGAGGCGATCGCCATCCTCGAAGCCGCCGCCGAGGCGCTGGAAGCGCTGTCGCACAAGTAAGGTCTTCCGGCACGGCCGGACGCAGCCCTTGCCCGCCGGGCCAAGGACCGATAGTGAAATTCATCCCGCGCCACGCTACATGGTGTGGGATGAATGCTGTTGGAGGAAGCCCCGATGTCTTTTCTGAAGCGTCTTTTCGGCGGTGGTGGCGGCAATGAAGCGGCCGAGCCAAAAAACGCGGCACCAGCCAAGCAGGTCGAGCACAAGGGCTTTCTGATCAGCGCCACGCCCTACAAGGCGGACGGCCAATACCAGACCTGCGGCGTCGTCTCCAAGGAGATCGACGGTGTGGTGAAGGAACACAAATTCATCCGCGCCGACCGCTTCGCCGGGCTCGATGACGCCGTCGACATCTCGATCAAGAAGGGCATTCAGCTGGTCGACGAGCAGGGCGAGCGGATTTTCGGTTAGGCAGGACTGGTCGAGGCAACGAAATGTCGGCCCTCCGCAGGAAGCAGTTATTCGCCGCCAGTTTCTCGAACAACGGCCGTGGGCCGCAAGCAGAGAGTCTCGACAAATGAGCGTAGCATTTGCCAAGGAGGAAAGTGCTGAGGCAGCATCGGAAACCATCCTGCCGGCTCGCCCTGTCTCCGACCGGATCAACCTCGTCACGGAGGCGGGCCTCAAGATGCTGCAGGATGAATTGGCTGGCGCTCAGCAGGCTCTCGAGGCCGCCAACATGCTGGAGGATGTCAACGAGAGGCGACGGCAGTCGGCGGTTCCGGTTCGAGATATGCGCTATTATGCCGAGCGCGTCCGTACGGCTCAGCTTATGTCGGCGCCCACGTCCAATGATGTGATCGCCTTCGGGCACAGCGTCACTTTCAAGCGTGATGATGGACGCATTCAGACCTTCCGTATCGTCGGCGAGGATGAGGCCAACCCGTCTCAAGCTTCGATATCGCATGGTTCGCCGGTTGCTATCGTGCTGACTGGCAAAACCGTTGGCGACTTTGTCCAGCTAGGGCAGCGCGAGCTTGAGATCCTGTCCATTTCTTAGTTGGACATCGGTATGATGCACGACCGGGGCGAGTGCCTGGAACCAATGACGGGTGAGACTGTTCAGTTGTAACTTTGAACCACGCTGACGAGCCCAGCCTTTGGGCAAGCGGCCACCTCAAGGAGCTCTCATCATGACGATTTCCAGAATTCGTTCACTCGCGGTTGCCGTCATCGCGGCAGGGGCAGTCAGCGTTGCCGGCGCCGCGCATGCCGACAGCGGCACGATTCGCTTTGCCATCTACAAGGCGGCCTTTTTCGTTGGTGGATCCGGGGGCGAGGGCACGCTGACCTTCCATGGTCGTCGCTATCCCATCTCGGTCGCCGGCGTCTCGGGCGGCCTCGCCTTCGGGGTCTCCAAGACCTATTTCCACGGGACCGTGCGCCACATCAGGCGCGCCCGGGATGTGACGGGGGTCTACGGTGCGGCGGGCGGTGGTGGCACGCTCGGCAAAGGGGCTCAGGTGATCGTCATGACCAATGACAAGGGCGCCCAACTCGAACTGTCAGGCAAGCAGGTAGGCCTGCAAGTCAACGCCGATCTCAGCGGTATGTCCATCACGGTGAAGTAAGAGGTTCGTCAGTCCTGGAAATGGACCTGGCCGTGGCGCCGCCGCGTGCCCCGGCTTAAACGCGCGCAATCGCCAAAAGCCAAGCCAGGATATCGAGCAACAGTAAGAGCAGCGCAATCTGCAACGCCACCCGAAGCCGCTGGATAATTCGCCAGTTGCTGGCCATGTCCGCCTTGATGCGCAGGGCAAGCGCGCGGCGCATCGCCGACATCGTCGTCGGCTTCTCGCCGTCGACATATTGATAGAGCAGCTCTTCGGGATCGAAGCGGAATGTATATTGGTGATAGGGCCAAAGCATGAAGACGATCAGTCCGCCGATGCCGAACAGCAGGGCCACCGCCGTCCAGTCCCAAGGCCCAAGACCGTTGGCAAGGGCCGCGCCGCCGAGCAACGAGTTGGCGAATGCGGTGGCAAAGATAAGGCTGCCGGCGCGGGTGCTCATGTTCTCCACAAGGGTCTGCTGTTGCGTGAGACCTCTCACCGCCTCCTGATAAATGAACGCAAGACGCGGATCGTCGTCGGCAACACCGCTTTCGACAATTCGGTTGCTTTCTCTTCCACTCGGACGTTCGGCCATAAGGGCGCCTCTCTGGTGTGGCGGGGACGCGCGAGCTTAGCCCCGATCCCTCGTCGCAGAAAATATGCTGGCCGTGGACCACTACACTTCGGCAAGGCCTGGGACGGCTGTAAAGCCGGCAGAACCAGTTGATCCGAACGGGCCAGACTCACACGTGCCTAGCCCGCATGGCTCGGATTCGATCCGGCCGAGGACCATGGCAGTTCACCGTTTCCATGAAACGGTGAACTGCTCTAGCTCTTTATTTTGACACAATTCCGGACGGAAAACCGTTTCACACTTTTCCTGGAATTGCTCTAAGCCGCCTGCAACTCCCGGCGGGGCAGCGGCGGGAAGGCGATGGCGATGCCGACCGCGCCAAGCCCGATGAGGGCCGAGCCGATGAACAGCCAGGAATAGTTGGCGTAGGCATCGAACACCATGCCGCCGGCCAGCGGTCCCAACGCCATGCCGAGGCTGGACAGCATCGTGGCGGCGCCGAACACGGTGCCGAGGATGGGCTGGCCGAAATATTCGCGCGCCAGCACCGCGTAGAGCGGCATGACGCCGCCATAGGTGGCGCCGAAGATGACGGCCAGCATGTAGAACTGCTCGAGCCGGCTGATCGAGAGATAGGCGGCAATGACGATCGCCTGGATCGCTAGGCCCGCGATCAGCACCGGCTTGACGCCAAGCCTGTCGGCCAGCACGCCGTAGAAAAGTCGGCCGCCGAGGCCGGCAAGGCCCTCGACGCTGTAGATCGAGACGGCTGCCATGGGCGCGACGCCGCACAGCATGGCATAGCTGACCATATGGAAGATCGGCCCGGAATGCGCCGCGCAGCAGGCAAAGAAGGTGAGGCCCAGTACGATGAATTGCGGCGAGCGCAGCGCCTGGCCGACCGTCAGGCCGGCGCCCTCGGTAGCCGGCGCTGGACTCGCAGCCGCCGTTGCTGGCTTTGGCGGCTGACGGACCAGCAGCACGGCCGGCAACAGCAGCACCCAGGCGGTGATGCCGATGTCGAACATGGCGGTGCGCCAGTCGTAGGCTGAGATCAGCCAGCGGGCGAAGGGCGAGATCGTCATCGGCGCCACGCCCATGCCGGCCGAGACCAGCGAGACGGCAAGGCCGCGGTTTGTCTCGAACCAGCCCGTGGTCAGCGCGATCATCGGCGCGAAGAAGGCGCTGGCGGCGAGGCCGACCAGCACGCCATAGGTGATCTGGAAGCTGAGCAGCGAACCGGCGCGGCTGGCCAGCACCAGCGCCGACCCGAGCAGCACCGCGCCGATCGTGACGACGATGCGGGCTCCAAAACGGTCCGAAATGGCGCCCCAGGCGAAGCCGCCAAGGCCCATCACCAGGAAGTTAAGGGTCATGGCGCTCGAAATGCCGGCGCGCGACCAGTTGGTGTCGATCGCCATCGGCTCAAGGAAGATCGCCAGCGAAAACATCGTGCCGATGGCGACACAGGACATCAGCGCGCCAGCCGCGACGATGACCCAACGATAGGAAAGGTTCATTCAAATCTCCCATGCCAGAGGGCAGCGCTGCGCGCTGCTTGCCTCCGAAGGACGCTGGCACCGAGGCCGATCCTACAATCCGGTTGCATTTTTTATCCAGTCTGAAATGACGGGGTTTTTCGTTGGCTCAGATCGGCAGTTCCGACGTGTATTTGATCGTCTGGCTGGGAACGTCGGTCTTGACGTTCTGCACGCCCTTGATGCGGCTCAGATGCTCCGACTGGAAGCGGCGGTAGTCGTCGATGCCGGCCGCCACCACGCGCACCATGGCATCGCAGTCGCCGAGCATCAGGTAGCACTCCATCACCTGCGGCAGCTTGGCCACTTCGGTGGCGAAATGCTCGATCGTGTCCTCGTCCTGTGCCTTCAGCCAGATGCGGGTGAAGAAGGTCAGGCCCTTGCCGATGCTGGCCGGGTTGAGCACGGCGACATAGCGGTCGATGATACCGGCTTCCTCCAGCAGCTTCACGCGCCGCAGGCAAGGCGAGGGCGACAGCCCGACTTCATTGGCCAGATCGGTGTTGGCCATGCGGCCGTCGCGTTGCAGCGCTCGCAGGATCCGCTTGTCGATCTCGTCCAGCTTCATGGTTTTGGATTCCATCTATTCGGCAATTTGTGACACTCAATGCCGAAATTCGGTGAAATACAACAATCTTTGCAACCAAATTGCGGACCGATATCGGTATGTTTGCCCCGACATCAGTTGATTTCAAATGCAGGGAAGCGGTGGCCGTGAGGTCAGCCGATGGATAACCATGAGTATTTCACAGGCAGTCGAGACGGCGGGCGACGGTTCGAGATCCGAATTCCGTCGTGGCGTGGCGTCATGCGCACCGGTGCTGTTCGGTACCATCCCCTATGCGCTGGTGCTCGGCGCCCAGGCAACCCAGAAAGGGCTGAGCACGGTCGAACTGTCCGCGATGACCGGGCTGAACTTTGCCGGTGGCTCGGAATTCGCGGCGGTCCAGTTGTGGACGTCGCCGCCGCATATCGCGCTCATCGTTGCCATCACCTTCCTGGTCAACAGCCGTCATTTGCTGATGGGAGCGGCACTGGCGCCGTTCCTGCGCGATCTGCCGAAGCGCAAGGTCTTTCCGGCGCTGTTTTTTATGTGCGATGAAAGCTGGGCACTTGGACTTGCCGATGCCAGGCAGCGTGCCGTTGCAGGCATCACGCCGGCCTTCAGCCCGCACTATTATATGGGCGCCGCACTCGCGATTTATCTCACCTGGGTGGCTTTCACCACGCTGGGTGCCTTGCTCGGCCCGATGCTGGGCCGTGTGGAGACCTACGGTTTCGACATGGCGTTCCCGGCCGTCTTCCTGGTGCTGATGCGCGGCATGTGGACGGACATGGCGGCGGCGCGGCTCTGGCTGATCAGCCTCGTCGTCGCGGCGCTGTTCTATCTCTTCGTCCCGGGCGCCTGGTATGTCGCCGCCGGCGCGGTGTCAGGGCTGGTCGCGGCCTGGCTGATGGCAGGTGATGCATGATCGACGCAACGACCCTTCTCACCATCGTGCTGATGGCCTGCGTTACCTACCTGACCCGGATCGGCGGCTATGTCGTGCTGCGTAATCGCACGCTCGGTGCCCGCGCCACGGCGGTGATGGAGGCGGCACCTGGTTGCGTGCTGATCTCGGTGATCGCGCCGGCCTTCGTGTCGAGGAATCCGGCCGACCTTCTGGCGCTGGGGATCACTCTCGCCGCCGCAACGCGGCTGTCCATGCTGCCAACTGTGTTGATCGGGATCTCTTCGGCGGGGCTGTTGCGGCATCTGATTGGCTAAAACGAAAAAGGCCAGGCGCCGAGGCGTCTGCCTTTTTCAATCCAGATGGTCGGTGTGACTTACGCTGCCGCCGCGACATCGCGGGTAGCTGCAACCACGGCGTCGACCTTGGCGGTCGCCTTGGCGAGCGCTGTGGCTACCGCGTCGGGTCCCATGCCGACGCCTTCGATGCGGATGACGTCTACATCGGTCATGCCGAGGAAGCCGAGCACGCCGCGCAAGTACGGAATGGCGTGATCGAACTGCACGGCGGCGCCCTCCGAATAGATGCCGCCGGAAGCGAGCACGATATAGACCTTCTTGCCGGTGACGAGGCCCTTGGGGCCGTTTTCGCCGTAGGCAAAGCTCTTGCCGGAGCGGGCGATGTGATCGACCCACGACTTCAGCGTCGAGGAAATGTTGAAATTGATGAAGCCGGTGGCGAGGATCACCGTGTCGGCGGCGAACAGTTCGTCGAGCACGACATCGGAGACACCGACGACTTCCGCCTGGCGCGGGGTGCGGGCCTCGACCGGCGTATAGATGCCGGTCGCGTAGTCGGCATCGATGTGCGGCAGCGGGTTGGCGACCAGATCACGCACCACGAGCGTGTTGGACGGATCGGCGGCGAGCAGCTTCTCGGCGAATTCGGTGGCGATACGGGTCGAGTGCGAAGCGGCGCCACGCGGGCTTGAGGTGACAAGAAGAATGGACATTTTGGGCTCTCCAGTGGTTGGAATGATTTGTCCCACCACATATGGGCTATCGATCCATTGGATAAACCAGTATAATTCCTATACGATCCATCAATAAAATAGATACAGCGATGCAACCCAATCCGACGCTCGACCAACTTCAGATCCTGGTGACGGTCGCCGAAACCGGCAGTTTCTCGGCTGCCGGGCGCAAGCTCAACCGGGCGCAGTCCGTGATCAGCTACGGGATCGCCAATCTCGAGGCGCAGCTCGGGCTGAAACTGTTCGAGCGCGAGGGCACGCGCGAGCCGCAGCTGACCGAGATAGGCCGGGCGATGCTGGAAGATGCGCGTCGTATGATCGGCGTGCTGCAGCGCATGCGCTCGCGCGTCGACAGCCATCATCAGGGGCTTGAGGCCGAAGTTGCGCTGTCGGTCGATGCGACGCTGCCGTCACCGGTGCTGGTTCGGGTGCTGAAGGCGTTCGAGGCACAGTTTCCGACCGTGATGTTACGCCTGCACATCGGCACGCTTGGGCTGATCCCCGATCATGTCGTCAGCGGGCAGGCCGACCTTGGCATTGGCGGCCTGCTGGGCGAGGTCGATGTGCATCTCGTGCGTATCGGCTTCATGTCGATCGTGCTGGCAGCCGCGCCCACCCACCCGCTGGCGTTGCTGCCAAAACCAGTGGCGATCGAGGATGCCCGCGAACACACCCAGCTTGTCGTCACCGACCAGTCGGAGCGCACCAAGGGGCGCGACTTTGGCGTCTACGCCTACCGCACCTGGCGGCTGACGGACGTGCGTACCAAGCATACGCTGATGCGCGAGGGGTTGGGCTGGGGCGGGCTGCCGCGCTGGCTGATCGCCGACGATCTGGCGAGCGGCCGGCTGGTGGAACTCGACCTTGAGTCCTTCAGGGAGGTCAGTTCGCCCCTGTTTGCCATGCATCGCAAGGATCGCAGCCCGAAGCCGGCGGCGGCCTGGCTGATCGACCAATTCAAGCGCCAGCTCGGCTGCTTCAACGAGTTCGAGCCTGGCGAGGTGCCCGAGGAAGAGCCGGAGACAGTCCCTCGATCAGCGCCATGAGAACGGCCCGGTAATCCTCGGCCGAGGCGCCGCCCTCGATGGCCAGGGCGGCGCGGTCGAAGGCTGCGCCGAGCAGCGCGGTCAGCGCCTCCGCCGGCAATCTCGTCATCGTCTGCGCCCGCATTGCCGCGACCAGCCCCTCGCGCAGCGAGCGGTTGCCGTGGCGGTTGTCGATCGCATCCATGGCGGCGCGGCCAAGTACGGCGGGACCATCGAGCAGCAGCAGCCGCGTGCGGCCGGGTGCGCGCATGGCGGCGAGATAGGCATCCGAACCGGCAATCAGCGCGTCGCGGGCATCGAGCGATGGCGGCGAGGCGCGCTCGATCTCGTCGGCCACCGCCGCCGCCTCCTGCTCGACGACGGCGGCAAAGAGCGCCTGCTTGTCGGCGAAATGGTGATAGAGCGCGCCGCGCGTGACGCCGGCGGCGGCGACAATCTCGGGCGTGCCGGTCTCGGCATAGGATTTTTCGGTGAACAGCTTTCGCGCCGCGGCGATCAGATCGGCGCGCGTCGCCTCGGTGCGGTCGCGGTTGGAGCGGCGCGCGGAGTCCCGTTGCATACATGCAGCCTGTATGTTAAACAATTTACATACAGATTGTATGTTATCTGAAGGGAGAAAGGAAGATGAGGACCACGAGCTATTACCCGGTCCTGATGACCGGTGACGTTGCCGGTACGGCGGCTTTCTATGTCAGGCATTTCGGCTTCCGGCCGCTGTTCGAGATCGACTGGTACGTGCACCTGCAATCGGTGGACACCAAACGTGTCAATCTCGGCGTTGTCCAGGGCGACCACGAGACGATCCCTGAGGAGGGGCGGGGCCGCACATCGGGCCTGTTGATCAATTTCGAGGTCCGCGACCCGGACGCGGTCTATGAGCGGATCCTTGCCGCCGGCCTGCCGATTCTGTGCTCTCTGCGCGACGAACCCTTCGGTCAGCGCCACTTCATCACCAAGGATCCCAATGGCGTGCTGATCGACGTCATAAAGCCGATACCGCCGAGTGGGGAGTTTCTGGCGCAATATGCGGACGGTGCGGCGGGAGCCTGAACGTCGGCTCAACTCGCCCTCGCCACCGGCGTCACCGTCACCTGGCTGACGCCGGTGCGGCGCACGACGGTGCACAGCGTCTCGCGGCCGATGCGCTCGGCGTCGAGCATACGCACGAGGTCGTCGACGCCGGTGACCGGGCGGCCATCGATGGCGGCGATGATGTCGCCTTCCTTGAAGCCCGCCTTGGCTGCCGGACCGTCCTTTTCGACGCCGCGCAGCCGCACCGCCGTACTGGTCGAGACTTGCGACAAAAGGGCGGCGCGGCGCGGCAAATTGACAGTGTCGGCCGAGACACCAATGAAGGCGCGGCGCACGCGGCCGAACCGGATGATCTCCGAAATGACGAAATTGGCGGTGTTGGAAGCGACCGCGAAGGCGATGCCTTGCGCGCCATGGATCATGGCGGTGTTGACGCCGATGACCTCGCCGGCCGACGAAACCAGCGGACCGCCGGAATTGCCCGGGTTGAGCGCCGCATCGGTCTGGATGACATCGTCGATCAGCCGGCCGGTGGAGGCGCGCATCGAGCGCCCCAGCGCCGACACAACGCCGGAGGTGACGGTCCATTCGAAGCCCAGAGGGTTGCCGATGGCAATGGCGATCTGGCCGCGCCGCAGCCGCTTGGAATCGCCCAGCGGCGCGACATCGGCAAAGCTGCCGTCGGCCCGCACCAGCGCGATGTCGGTGTCCGGGTCGCGACCGAGCACGTGGCCTTCTCGCGAGGCGCCGTCCGGCATCGAGACGCGCACCGTTCTTGCATCACCCACGACGTGAAAATTGGTGACGACCAGCCCGTCCTGCGCGATGACGAAGCCCGAGCCATGGCCGCCCTGACCGCTGACGCGCTCGATGCGGCAGACGGCAGGGCCAATGCGGTCGACCGCGTCGGCAACCGTCGTCGAATAGGCGTCGAGCAGCGTGTCGTCGGCTAATCTATCGTCAGTTTGGAATTTCGGGGCGAGGAAGGCCATCGGCGGGGTTCCGTGTTGTCGGGCGCAAGGATGACTATATGTGCGGAGCAGTCCGACCGGCCGCGACCTGACCAGATGGCCAGTCAACCGGCAACTAGCCGTCAGGCGAGTACCTCTAGGCGCGCTATCGAGCGATATCTGGGGCATGGATGAACCCAGGAGACCAATATGAGCGATTTCAATCTGAGTGCGTTTTCGGAAGCCATCGCCGATCTCGCCGCCAAGGCGGCGCCGGCTACGGCAAGTTTCGCCACGCATCACCACCGCACGGCAAGCGCCTTCCACTGGCGTGACGGCTATTTCGTCACCGCCGAAGAGGCTGTCGAGGCCGGCGAGGAGATCGAGCTGACGCTGGCCTCCGGCGAGACGGTGAAGACCGAACTCGTCGGCCGCGATCCTTCGACGGGAGTCGCCCTGCTGAAGCCGGCTGCCGCCGTCAGCGCCGCGTCGTTGGCCAAGGCCGATGCGGTGCGGCCGGGCAATGTCGCCATCGCCATCGGCAACAGCGACGGTTCCGCTCTGGCCGTGTCGGGCTCGGTCGGCGAGGTCGGTCCGGCCTGGCGCTCGATGCGCGGAGGCACCATCGACCGGCGCATCAATCTTGCGGTCGGCGCCGGCGGCCGTTTCGAGGGCGGCCCGGTGCTCGACGCCAAGGGCGCTCTGATCGGCATGCTCTTGTTCGGGCCGCGACACCGGGCGCTGGTGATGCCTTACGAGACGATCGAGCGGGCGGTCGCGACCCTGCGCGAAAAGGGTCATGTCGCGCGCGGCTATCTCGGCGCCGGCCTGCATCCGGTGCGCGACCGTGACGCGCATGGCGCGATGGTGATGAGCCTCGACGGGGATGGCCCGGCCAAGGCCGCCGGTCTCTCTCTCGGCGACATCATCGTGGCGTGGAACGGCGAGGCCGTGCATGGTCCGCGCGACCTGATCCGCAGGCTCGGGCCCGACAGCGCCGGCGCTTCGGTGACGCTTGGCGTCGTGCGCGGCGGCGAACAGCGCGATGTCGCGCTGACCGTCGGCGAAAAGCCGCTTTCCTGAGAGGAGTGATGGATACGCTCACCAGCGACCGGATCATGACTGACGGTGCCGTCTCGCGGCGGCTGGTGGTGCTGATTGCGCTTGGCGACGCGTCGCGCGCCGAGCGCCTGGCGGCCGCGCTTGCCGCGAGCGATGACCTGCTGCCGGTCGTGGCCGGTGATGGCAAACCCGATGTCGCCATCGTCGACGACAGGAGCGGCGACGCCGTGCCGGCGTCCACGCCTCGGGTGCTGCTGTCGGGACGCGCCAATGGCGGGCGACCCGCTGGCGAGGTATTGGCCGTCATGCCTGCGGACGCGGATGATTTGTTGATCGCTGCGGCGGCACGGCTGGCCGCGGCGGGCTATCGCGTATCGGGCGGCGGTAGAAGCGGGCGCCTTGAGGACTTCCATGCCGGCGACGGCGAGCCGTTCGAGGACGAAGCCTCCGACGAGCATGCGATCCGCCCAACACTGTCGCCGCGCGAGGCGGAAGTCCTGGCGCTGCTGGCCGAGGGAGCACCCAACAAGGTGATCGCACGGCGGCTGAACATTTCCGTGCACACGGCGAAGTTCCATGTCGCAGCGATCCTGATCAAGCTGGGTGCGGCCAACCGCACCGACGCCATTGCCATCGCGATGCGGCAGGGGCTGGTGCTGGTTTAGGCGACGACGTCTCAGGCAGATCTTGCGATCATCGTCAAAGTCAGTGCTGCCCCTCATCCGCCTGCCGGCACCTTCTCCTCGTATAGTGACGGAGAGAAGGGAGTTTGCCGCGACCTCGGCGCTCTTCCTGCAACGTTGGCGATTGGCGAAAGCGGTGGTGACGGCGTCTTTCTCCCCGTCACCATACGGGGAGAAATGCCCGGCAGGGCAATGAGGGGCAGCGCGGCGCTACGGACGGAACATGCATTATCTGGTCGGGATTCCGAACTCGTCGTAACCGAGTATCTCGTCTTCCCTCCTCGGGTGGTCGCGCTTTGGTATTCGACCTGCTCGCTCAGAAATTTCCCGAAGCTTGACGATCAGCTCAGATTCTCCCGACCGAGACACCATGCTTTCGCGAGCAATCTGGTTTTCGAGGTTCTGCCGGATCGCCTCGGTCGCCGACACGCCGCGGCTGCTGGCGAGTTGACGTGCCAGTTGCGAGATCTCCGCATTCTTAATCGACAAAGCCATTTGATGGTCTACCATTCTGTACGGAATATATACCCAACCCTCCGCAGCGTCACCATGGCTCCCCGCCTAAGCTCTTGTATCCCGTCGTGGCACAGGCAAGGATCGCACACGAGATAATGCAGGCGGAGGAAAAATGTCGCTCAAGGGAAAGACGCTGTTCATCTCCGGCGGGTCGCGCGGTATCGGGCTGGCGATCGCGCTGCGTGCCGCGCGTGACGGCGCCAATGTGACGATCGCGGCCAAGACCGCTGAGCCGCATCCCAAGCTGCCGGGCACGATCCATACGGCGGCCGAAGAGATCGAGCAGGCCGGAGGCAAGGCGCTGCCTGTGCTGTGCGATATCCGTGAAGAGGCGCAGGTGGCCGAGGCGGTCGCCAGAACCGTGGAAAAGTTCGGCGGTATCGATATCTGTGTCAACAATGCCAGCGCCATCCAGCTCACCGGCACGCTGGAGACCGACATGAAACGCTACGACCTGATGCACCAGATCAACACGCGGGGCACCTTCCTGGTGTCCAAAATGTGCATTCCACACCTGAAGTTAGCCAGCAATCCTCATATCCTGAATCTGGCGCCGCCGCTCGACATGAAGGCCAAATGGTTCAAGAACCACGTCGCCTACACGATGGCCAAGTTCGGCATGTCGATGTGCACGCTGGGGATGAGCGCCGAATTCGCCAGGGACGGCATTGCGATAAATTCACTGTGGCCGATCTCGACCATCGACACGGCGGCGGTGCGCAATCTGCTCGGCGGCGCGACGGTGGCGGCGATGAGCCGTTTGCCCGACATCATGGCCGATGCCGCGCATGCCATTTTCATGCGGCCGGCGCGCGAGACCACGGGCAATTTCTACATCGACGAAGAGGTGCTGCGCGCCGAGGGCGTCAGCGATTTCTCGGTCTATTCACCTGATGCGACCGGGCCTCTGGCCGGCGACTTTTTTGTGCCGGACGAGGTGTTCGCTAATTCGAGCACGGAGATAAGAGGGATCTACTAGGCCGGAGAACTCGGAAGCGCGGAGCTATCAGCTGATCTGCGATGGCGTGGCTTGGAACTCAGCAAGCTCCGCGTGATACGGCCAGCAGAGCCGTATTTCGGTCGGGTCGCTCCGGTTTGCAGTCGGCAAGACAAAAGCCCCGCCGGAGAGGGTCCGACGGGGCTCAATGCGTCCCGCTGGAGTCGGGACGGGCCAGGGAACGCCCACTTCTGAATCTGGGGTAGGTACGTCTTCGATTCAATGAGCCCGGCGGCGTACCAGTACAATTCTTGTTGAATCCCGGCACGTCGAGCCATCCCCGGCAGGGCCGGGGATGGCTTCTCGTACCGATTCCACAAACCAGGTCATGGTTTTGAAATCATGACCTAATTGTTGCTGGCCACAGGCGCCACCAGTGGGGTGATCCGGCGGATCGCAACGCGTCGGTTCTCGCGGTTGGGCCCCGCCGTGTTGACCTTCAGATACTCCTCGCCATAGCCCTGTGTCGTCAGGTTTTCCGGCGGGATGCCGAACGCGTTGGTCAGCGCCTCCGCCACCGCTTCCGCGCGGCGATCGGACAGAGCCAGGTTTGCCTCCGGCGTGCCGACGGCGTCGGTGTGGCCCTCGATCAGAAAGGTCTCGGCCGGGTTCTTCTTCAACAGCTTTTCCATGGCGTTGGCGACGCCCTCAAGCTTTTGCACTTCGGTATCGGAGATAGAGGCCGACCCGAATTCGAAGTTGAGTGTGTCGAGATCGACGCGGCGTGCGATGTCGCGCACGCGGGCCGAACGCTTGACCTCGTCGATCGAGTAGAGGCGCTGGACCCGTTCCACCGGCGGCTGTTCGAGGAAGGTGTAATAGTCGTCCGGATCCTCTACATCCTCGGAGTCCAGGATGTATTCCTCGCGCGAAATGGTGAGCCGCATCGGAGGCAGGTCGTCGCCCGGATCGCGCCAGTCGCCGTCATCCTCATAGTGCCGCTCGTCGACATAGCTCAGCACATACTCGCGTCCATCCGGCGCGATCCGCGAACGCTGGATGACGTCGCCATAGCGGTTGCGGATGGTGACGATCCGGACACCGTTGTCACGCTCGACAATTTCCCGGGTGCGATCGCCCGACAGATCCTCATAGTATACGTTCCTGGCGCCGCGGTGCATGCGCGGAGCGTCATTGCTTTCCACGATCGTCTGGTTGTTGAACTGGAGGATGACGCGGTCACCGAACTCCCTGACGACGTCGACGCCTTTCGGACGCCGGCGGTCGCGGACGTTCTCATCGGGTGCACGCTCGACGCGTTTGCCCTTTTCCTCCGTCACAGGGGCGATCTTTTCAGGCTGGATTGCCTGCTGGGCCGACTTGTCGTCGGTGGGTGGTGGTCCCTGGTCGACCGGGGCAGGCTTTGGAGCCTGCGCCTGCTCGCCAGTCGGCTGGGCGGGCTGGGTGGCCTGCTCGCCATTCGCATTCTCGCCTCCGTGCGGGCCGTTCTTGCCCTTGCGCTTGCGCAGGACATCCTTCTGGCTGTCGAGGATGGGGGCTGCATTCTTGTCGGCCGGGGCTTCACCCTGGGCCGCACTTTCGCCCTGGGCCGGCTGTTCGCCGGTCACGGGTTGCCGGCCATTGGCTGGTTGTTCGGCCGTCGACGGTTGTTCTCCCGTCACCGGCTGCTCGCCGACAGGCTTCTTGCCGCGCTTCTTCTTTTCCCTAGGCTGTTCGCCCTCGGCGGGCGCCGCCTGCTGCTCGGGTTGAAGCGGTTCGGCCTGCGGAACCGGCTCGCCGGCGGGCGCTTGCTTCCTGGCCGGCGCCTGTTCTGCGGGCGCGGCTTCAATCTGCTGGTCCTGCTTGTGCTTCTTGCGCAGGGGCTGTGGGTTGTTGTCGTTTGCCGGGGCCGCCTGCTCGGCAGGCTGTTCGGCCGGCGCCTGCTCGGTCTGCTGCCGCTGATCGCGCTTCTTCCTGCGCGGCTGCTGTTCCTCGGCGGGTGCGGCCTGCTCGGCCGGCGCCTGCTCGGTCTGCTGCTGCTGATTGCGCTTCTTCCTGCGCGGCTGCTGTTCCTCGGCGGGCGCGGCCTGCTCGGCCGGTGCCTGCTCGGTTTGCTGCTGATCGCGCTTCTTCCTGCGCGGCTGCTGTTCCTCGGCCGGTGCGGCCTGTTCGGCCGGCGCCTGCTCGGTCTGCTGCTGCTGATCGCGCTTCTTCCTGCGCGGCAGTTGTTCCTCGGCGGGTGCGGCCTGTTCGGCCGGTGCCTGCTCGGTCTGTTGCTGCTGATCACGCTTCTTCCTGCGTGGCTGCTGCTCCTCGGCGGGCTGCTCGCTTTGGGCCGGCGCCGCCTGCTGTTCAGGCTCGGCCTTCTTGCGCTCGGCCTTCTTGCGCTCGGGCTTTTGTTCCGGTTCCGTCTGCTGCTTCTGCGCGCAGGCTTCGGCCGATTCGCCCTCGGCGCATGCTGCTTGCGCCAAATTGAATGGGACCGACGTGCGCTGGGTAGGGCCGAACGCGGCACTTTCCGGAAGCGGGAACGCGCCCAAAGGCGTGGATGCCATCAGCAGGCCAAGTGCGGTGCCGGCCAGAATCCGTGGTTGGCGTTTCATCGAAAACTCTCCTTGTGGGGTCCCATCCTTGCCGAAACCGATCTTGCATCAATTGGTTCCGGTTTGGCGTGAATAGAGACCGTGCAGGGCTATTGGCCGGCCTTTTGAAGGCAACTTCGTGTCTTTCGACTGGCGAACGCCGCATTCCGCCCGTTGCCACGCTTGACGTTGCCGGCGGCTGGGGCCACATGCCGGCAATGGAAACGCCATTCTGGAAAACCAAGACGCTGGAGGCGATGAGCCAGAGCGAGTGGGAATCGCTCTGCGACGGCTGCGGCAAATGCTGCCTGTCGAAGCTCGAGGACGAGGACACCGGCGAAATCTACTGGACCAGCGTCGGCTGCCGGCTGTTCGACGCGCAGACCTGCCGCTGTTCGGACTACGCCAACCGGCTGGCGCGCGTTCCCGACTGCGTCGGGCTGACGCCGCAAAATGTGCGCACCATCAGCTGGCTGCCCAGCACCTGCGCCTACCGGCTGGTGGCCGAGGGCCGCGACCTCTACTGGTGGCACTGGCTGGTGTCGGGCAGCGCCGAGACCGTGCATGAAGCCGGCATCTCGATGCGCGGCCGGGTCAAGGCGAGCGAAACCGATCTTGCCGAGCCGGAAGACTATTTTGATTACATGCTCGACGAGGAGCCGTAGGGCCCGCGGCGCGACGACGAGCCAGGGGCTCGCGCTGGGAACGGCCAACCGCAGGGATCGCGCCGGTGACGCCTGCTCCTCAGCCAATCGGCCGGATCGGAAACCGGCGGCGTTCCTGGCGTTCACCGGGGTGCGTGACGGGATGAATGGCGGGCAATTTCCTTTTTCCCGCCACATGAACCGGAGATGAACATCAGGTTCGTAAAGAGTTCAGACAGGCAAGTGCATTCTCCCACCATCGGTTCACGAGGACGGGTGAAAGCCCGCAAAAAAGGAGAAAAAACGATGTTCAACACCATCAGGACGGCAGCCCTTTCGGCTCTGGTCGGTCTCGGCGCGCTGACGGCCATCCCCGCTCAGGCCGACAGCCTCTACCTCGGCTTCGGCAACAACAACGACCCGCGTTTTGGCGTCTATACCGGCGACGATGGCTATCGCCATCGCCGTGATGAACGCCGTAGCGACTGGCGTGATGAACGCCGCGGCGGCTGGCGTCGTGGCTGTTCGCCGGACCGCGCCCTCGACAAGGCCGAACGCATGGGCCTCTACCGTGCCCGCATCGTCGACGTAAGCCGTCGTACGGTGAAGGTGATGGGCCGCCAGGACGGCGACCGTGTCGTGGTCGTATTCGCCAATGAGCGCGGCTGCCCGGTTATCTATCGCTGAGGCCGGGTTCGGCTTGATTGCAGGGGCATGATCTTCCCGAACCTGCGGTTCGGAAAAGATCAGCCCGGGAGCTTAGAGGCATGATCTACGAAGATCAGCCAGGCAGCATGATCTTTTGCGAAGATCAGCCGGGCAGCATGATCCTCTGCGAGGATCAGCCGGGAGACACGACCTTCTGCGAAGGTCGGTCCGGACTAGCCGAGCCCCTTGCCATTTAAGGGTGTGGCTCGAAAAAACCCCGCGGGAGCGATCCCGCGGGGTTTTTCATGCACGCTGTTGGCTGGTCGGATCCTCAGTCACGGATCGTCAAGGCCGCTACTTCAGCTCGAAGGTGACGGTGACCTGCACATTGTAGGAATTCTCGCCGGCCTGCACGGGAGCCGCGGCACCCGCCGCGGCGTCGAAGGCCTTGGCGTTGATCGGCATCGGCGCCGGCGCGATGTTCTGGTCGGTGATCTCGATCACCCGGCCAAGGCTGACCCCGGCGGCCGCGGCCAGCGTCTTGGCCTTGGCCATGGCGTTGGCGACCGCCTTCCTGCGCGCTTCGGTGACCGTTGCCGCCGGGTTGTCATTGGTAAAGGCGATGCCGCCGCCCTGGTTGACGCCGAGCGACACCGCCTTGTCGAGGATCTCGCCGGTCTTGTCGACATCGCGCACCCGCACCGAAAGCGTGTTGGTCACCTGATAGGCGACGAGTTCGGCTTCCTGACTGCCATCCGGCTTGTTGGTGTAGTTGTAGCGCGGGTTGATCTGGATGCCCGCGGTCTGCAGGTCGCGGTCGTTGATGCCGGCCGACTTCATCGCCGCGATTACGGCGGCCATGGCGTCATTGTTGGCGTCGAGCGCGGCGCGCGCGGTCTTGGCCTCGCGCATGACGCTCAGCGTCAGGACCGCCAGATCGGGGGCTACGGTTGCTTCGCCTTCGCCTGACACGATGATGCGGGGCGGCGGCGTCAAATCGGTGGCTCCAGCCATCGCCGGAAAAGCGATTGCAGCGGCGAGCGCGAGAGGCAAAAGATGTCTGGTCATGAAAATCTCCTTGGTCCGCGATCAAGTCGCAAAGGTCGCGTAGATCGCGATTATGGGTTGATTTGGGCGATCTGCGGAAGCCCGTCGGGAAAGCCTTGTGCCGCGACGGGAAAAACATTAATCCAGCCGGCGTGGGGCCCGTAGCTCAATGGTTAGAGCCGGCGGCTCATAACCGCTTGGTTGGGGGTTCGAGTCCCTCCGGGCCCACCAACTTATTATAAATCAGAGGCTTACGCTTAATTCTTTGAGCTTGAATTGAGTGTTGTCGAGTAAGTCTCTGCCTTTCGGGTGAAATGGTTTTGGGCCCGTTTGTCAATTTTCTCCGTCTCGTTGATGGCACCCCGTCACAGGTAGCTCAACATTCCAGGCGTCGAAAGATCTATCTGCAATGGATGCGGTAATCGGCGGCAACGAAGTGCAATTAGGCGGGTTCTGACTTCGGTCGTGCACGCCCTCCGGTGCGAGGACTGGCCGCTGGTGGCCAAGATCATAGAGAAATCTTCGTGCCTAGATCGGCCCGCTCGCTTGAGACCGAAGGCGCATGCGAGAGTGATCCCCCGCCTTTCGCGGCCAAAGGAGCCATCGTTGCGTGGATGTCGTCAGTTGCTTCTTCAGGCAGCAGCGCGGCTAAAGCGATCGATCCTGAAATCATCGAGCGGCGTTTCGCAACGGTCGGTCGTGATGAGTTCGGCCATGGCGTCGCCCACGCCCGGACCGAGCTGGAAGCCGTGTCCGCTGAAGCCGAAAGCGTGGAACAGGCCTGGCGTCGTCGCCGAGCGTCCCATGACCGGCAGCATGTCCCTGACATAGCCCTCGCAACCGGACCAGGTACGGATGGCCGTAGCCTGCGCGATCGCCGGCAGCAGCCGCGCGACGGCGCGCAGCTGCGTCGGCAGGCGCATGGGGTCGGCGGCCGCGTGGCCTGGATCGAGGTCCACCGCTACCCTTTCGGCCGCTCCGCCGAAGACGATGTTGCCTCGCTCGACCTGACGCAGATAGGCGCCATGGTCCTTGTTGCGCGTCCAGATGCCGACCACCGGCAGGATCCGATGCGGCAGCGGCTCGGTCACACCCATCTGCGGGCCGCGGGCGTCGAGCGGGACCGCTTCGCCGAACTGCGCGGCGATGCGCGCGCCCCAGGCGCCGGCGGTGTTGAGCAGACAGTCGGCGGCGAATGCACCTTTTGAACTTGCGACAAGGAAGCTGGAGCTCGCGTGGGTGATCTTCTCGACCTCAGCTCCCTCAATGATTTCCGCGCCGAGCTTGCGGGCCGCCTCGGCAAAGGCCGGTGCGATCAGCCGCGGATTGCCGCTGCCATCCTGCGGCGAGAACGACGCCGCAACAGCATCAGGACCGAGAGCGGGAAAACGGGCGCGAATCTCGCACGGGCTGAGCTCTTCCAGCTCAAGCCCCCAGGGCAGCGCCGCCTTGGCGTAGGCCCGCATGTCGGCGCGGCTATCTTCATCGAAGATCAGCCGGATATGGCCGGTTGCGCGGAATTCCACGTCGCGGCCAAGCATTTTTTCGGCCTCGCCCCACAGCCTGAGCGAGCGATGGGCCAGCGGAAGCTGGGACAGATGACGCCCCGTACGCCGGATGTTGCCGAAGGAAGCAACCGTTGCTCCAGTGCCGATCCGGTTGCGCTCGATCAACGTCACGCGCGCGCCGCGCCGGGCCAGGAAATAGGCCGAAGCCGTCCCCATAAGCCCGCCGCCCAGCACGATCACATCCATAGCGGCCTCCTGCTAAAAGCAACCGAATTTCTTGCCGATCTTGTCCGGGCGGCGGCATTGCGTCAAAGATGCGTTTGGACAGAAGCCATAAGCTTACCCTATGGAGTGGCAATGCGGGCCCGGCAGCTCGAAGTGTTCATCGCCGTCATGCGCGCGGGCACCGTGACCGCCGCGGCGCGGATGCTGAACATCTCCCAGCCTGCTTTGAGCCAGATCCTGCTCCGCGCCGAGGATGACCTCGGCTTCACCCTGTTCGAGCGGGTGAAGGGCCGGTTGCGACCGACCCCGGAGGCGCTCGAGATCTTTCCTGATGCCGAGAGGTTGTCGGCCGGGCTTGAAGGCTTGCGCCGCAAGACCACCGATCTACGCCTGGGTCGGGCAGGGCTGGTGCGGGTCGCCGCCTCACCACCGCCGGCCATGGCTATCTTGCCGCGTGCGTTCACCAGATTCCGGGCCCAGCATCCCAACATCATGTTGCGTGCCCATAGCGCGCCGATCGCTGCCATCGTCGACATGCTGCGAGCCGGCGACGCCAGCCTCGGCGTGGCCATGGACGACCGGCTTCCGCCGGATATCGAGGCGGAGATGATCGGCAGCGTCGGCTTCGCATGCCTGCTACCCGCCGGGCACGTGCTGCAAAAGAAAGCCGAGCTGATGCTCGCCGACCTCGTCGGGGAGGAGTTGATATCGTATCGCGGCAACACCCGCCCCGCCGACGAATTGGCCCAAGCTGCCCGCGCGCAAGGTGTGACGCTTTCGCTGTCGCTCGAGATCGACGTATCCATCTCCGCGTTTGGTTTTGTCCAGGCCGGTATGGGCATCGCCCTGGTCGACGCGCTGCTGCCTTGGCATCAGTTTGCCGGGCTTGCGGTCAGGCCGCTGAAGGCAGGGCCGGAATTTCCAATCGCGCTTCTCACCTCGCGGACACGGGCCCTTTCACGCGCCGATGAGATGATGCGCGAGGAGATCCGCGCGGCCTGTGCTGTCGTCCTGGATGAGCATCTCGCGAAGCCATAAGCAAGACTTATATCCTTGCCTGTCATACGTCTTGGACCCGCACCATCCGGTCGTGCCAGTTTTGCCTGGCAGACAGGAAGGGACGCATCATGGATGGTGTCATCACGGCAGATGAGGTGCCGAACAGAGCCGACTGGAAGGTTGGCGTCGATATCGGCGGAACATTCATCGATTTCTGTGCGCTCGAAGCAAATTCCGGACGCCTCGCATCGCTAAAGGTGCTGACGACGCCGGAAGATCCTGGCGCCGAACTGATGACCGGTCTCGCCTTGCTGGCCGAGCGCGAAGGTTTTGACCCTGCCCATATGACGCGCTTCGTGCATGGCACGACCGTAGGCATCAACACCATCATCCAGCGCAAGGGCGCGCCGCTGGCCCTGTTCACCAATGCCGGCTTCGAGGACGTTATCGAACTCGCAAGGCTTCGCATGCCGGACATGTATTCGCTGTTCTGCTCGCGGCCGGACCCGTTGATCTCGCGCGACATGGTGTTCGGCATTCCGGTCCGCATGCGTGCCGATGGCAGTGAATCCCGGGCGCCGGACATGGCGGCTGTGGAGAGGGCGCTGGCAATGGCGAAGGCGAACGGGGCGCAAGGGATCATCGTGTCCTTCCTCCATTCCTGGCGCAACGCCGCGCAGGAAGCCTCCGTGAAGGCGGCGATAGCGCATCTTGCGCCCGAGCTCTTCGTCTTTTGCTCAGCCGAGGTGTGGCCGGTCATTCGCGAATACGAGCGCAGCTCCACCGCCATTCTCAACGGCTATGTCCATCCGCGTGTCTGTGGCTATCTGACGGCGCTGGAAGAGCGGCTGAAGGACCGAGGCGTGCCGGCCCGCCCCATGCTGACGAAATCGAACGGCGGGCTGATGAACTCTGCCGAAGGCAAGCACGCCTGCGTCAACATGCTGCTTTCGGGAACGGCTTCCGGCGTCATCGGCGCCTCGTGGTTGGCGCGTCAGGCAGGCGAAGACAGGATCCTTACCCTCGACATCGGCGGCACCTCGGCCGACTTCGCGCTCATCATCGACGGTGAGCCGCAGTTCGGCACAGGCGAACTGATCGGCGAATTTCCGCTCCATATCCCCTCCGTCTCGGTGAGCTCGATCGGCGTCGGCGGCGGTTCGATCGCAAGTGTCGATGCGCAAGGTGTGCTGCGGGTGGGGCCGGAGTCGGCCGGCTCGACGCCAGGACCAGCATGCTACGGCCGTGGCGGCGAGCGCGCGACGGTGACGGACGCCATGGTGGTGTGCGGATGGCTCGGCCACAGCGAGATGGCCTATGGCCAGCTCAGCATCGATACCGGACCGGCGCAGCGCGCTGTCGGCGAGCTTGCCGCCGGGCTCGGCCGCCCAGTCGAGCAGACCGCGCAGGCGATCCTCGACATCGCGGTGTCGGAAATGTTCGTCGATGTCGAGAAACTCGCCTCGCGCGCCGGCGTCGATTTGCGCGATTTCACGCTGATGCCCTTCGGCGGCGGCGGCCCCATGCTTGGCGCCTTCCTTGCCCGCGAACTCGGCATGAAGCGCGTCATGGCGCCCCGCCGCCCCGGCGTGGTGTCGGCGCTTGGCGGGCTGGTGGCTGATCTGCGCGGAGATTTCATTCGCACCATCTTCAGCCAGTTATCGGGCACATCGCTCCCCACAATCCGCGAGGCGTTCGAGACCCTGGCGCAAGAGGGCCGCGATTGGCTGGTGGCGCAGGGGCACAACGCGGCCGCGCAACTCACTCTGTCCTGCGACATGCGCTACATCGGGCAGAGCTATGAAATCGAGGTTGTGTTGTCGCCGGAATGGCTGGCGGACGCTAACGCCGCTGCCATCGCGGACGCCTTCCACCGCACCCATCAACGGCTCTACGATTTTCACGATCCGGATGGCGAGATCGAACTTGTGAATGTCCGGCTCTCCGCCGTAGGCGCGGGGCCGAAACTCTCCTTCCCGGAGATCGACGTGATCGCCGCCACGGCCATTCCGGCGCGTCGCCTCCCGGTCTATACGGGCGTGAGTGTCGAGACCATCGATCTCCACGACCGGCAGAGCCTCGCCCCGGGCAGCACGTTCCAAGGGCCTGCCGTGGTCGTTCAGGAAGACACAACCTTCGCTATTCCCGCGGGCGCGCAGGCAAGCGTCGACCGCCATCTCAACCTTCTGCTCACCTTCCCGGAGTGATGCCTTTGTTTGACCGCACAAACCTTCAGGTTCTGGCGAACCATGCCCGCGCGGCCGCCGAGAACATGGCCCACACGCTGCACCGCACCGCGCACTCCGCCTTCGTCAAGGAAACGCAGGACTTCACCGTGATGCTAATGGACCGTTCGGGGGCAACCTTCGCCGTCCCGATGGAACTCGGCGCCACCTGGTACCCTGGGCTTTCGTATCGCCGCGCCATTGCAATGGTGGACGACTACCGGCCGGGGGATGTTGCCTTCACCAACGATCCCTATTCCGGCTATGTCGCCACCCACGCGCCGGACACGCATCTGTGGAAGCCGGTCTTCGTCGATGGCGAGATCGTCGCCTGGAGCGGAGGCCACATCCACAACACCGACATGGGCGGAGCCGTGCCGGCTTCTCTCAGCCGGGCGCTGACCGAAATCCATCAGGAAGGCATCCGCTTTCCGCCCATGAAGCTGGTGAACGAGGGCGTCTTCGACGAGATGATCCTGCGGATCATGAGCACCAATGTGCGCAAGCCCGACCTCAACATCGGCGACATCAAGGCGCTGGTCGGCGCGCTCAACACCGGCGAGCGCAAGATCCAGGCAATGGTGAGGAAGTTCGGCAAGGCCGGCTTCATCGAAGGCGTTTCAGCTCTTCTCGACCAGGCGGAAGCGCAGGCGCGCGACGTGCTGCGCTCCATGCCCGACGGCAGATGGGAATTCGCGGACTATGCCGACGAGGATTCGGTGGAGGCCAATCCCTGCCGGCTGAAGTTGACGCTGACGATCAACGGCGACGAGGCGGTGCTCGATTTCACCGGCTCCGATCCGCAGCTCGGCTCTTCGCTCAACGTGCCCTCGGGCGGCGACCCGCGACACACCATGCTGCTGGTGGGCGTCTATTACGTGCTCTACACGCTCAATCCGAAGATCCTGCTCAACACGGGCCTCACCCGGCCGTTTACCTGCATCGCCCCCAAGGGTTCGGTTCTGAATCCGATATTCCCCGCTGCCGTGGGCATGCGCTCGCTCACCTGCGCCCGGTTGCGGTCGGTCATCTTCGGCGCCTTTTCGCTAGCAGTGCCGGAATGCCTGCCCGCGGCTCCTGCCGGCAACAATTGCATCGTCAACGTCATGACCACGGACGAGCGCACCAGCCGCACCGTCATCGCGGCGGTGAACCCCGTGGTGGGCGGCGGCGGCGCGATGCCGCATCGCGACGGGACCAACGGATCGGGCGCCGATGCCGCCTATCTCAAGAACACGCCGATCGAGATCACCGAGACCGAGATCCCGGTCGAATTCGTGAAATACGGACTCGCCAGGGACAGCGGCGGGGCGGGTCGCTGGCGCGGTGGGCTGGCGACCGAGATGGCCTTCCGCGTCTTTGCCCCCGATTCCAGGATCACGGCGCGCAACCGCGACCGCAGCTTCTTTCGTCCCTGGGGCGTGCTGGGCGGCAAGGCGGCGGGCTTGTCGGACATGGTTGTCAATCCGGGGACCGCGCACGAGCGGCGGCTGGGCAACATCGACACGGCGGTGCTGCAGCCTGGCGACGTGCTCGATATCCGCTCAGCCGGAGGTGGCGGGCGCGGCGATCCGCATCAACGCGAGCTCTGGCGGGTCGCGCAGGATGTGCGGCGCGGCTATGTGTCACCGATTGTTGCCGAGCGCGATTACGGCGTCGTCATTCGCGATGGCGAGGTCGACGAACAGGCGACCGCGAGGCTGCGCGCGGGGCATAAGCCGTCCGCCGGCCATTTTCATTTCGGTCCGGAGCGGGAAAGCTACGAAGCGCAGTGGACGCCAGTTGCTTACGACAGGCTCACCGCCATATTGAGGGACTTGCCGATCCATTGGCGGTTCTTCGCCAAGACCGAGATATTCCGTCGCATGAAGGGGCGCTCGGGGTCGGAAGGCGTCCAGGCGGCGTTCGATGCGGTCTGTGAACGGTTCCCCGAACTGCCCCGTCCTCGCCCCGTGCAAGAGGCCGCGGAATGATCACCGCCGGCCGCATCGTCCGGCTGGCCGAGCGCGACCGGGGGCAGCTGCATTTCTTCCTCGACGGCCAGATACGTAGTGCACTGGCGGGCGACACCGTGCTGACCGCGATGCTGGCATCAGGGCACGCCTTGCGAAAGTCCGAGTTCGGACCCGAGCCGCGGGCCGGGTTCTGCCTGATGGGGGCCTGCCAGGATTGCTGGGTATGGCAGGACGAGGGGCCGCGCGTGCGGGCGTGCTCGACACTTGTCACCGAAGGCATGCGGTTGCGCACAACGGAGCCGGAGAGCTGGCTGTGAACGAGTCATCGCCACGGATCGTGATCGTGGGCGCCGGTCCTGCCGGGATAAGGGCCGCCGCAGTCGTGGTCGAAGCCGGGTTCAACCCGCTGGTGATCGACGAAGGCCAGCGCGCTGGCGGGCAAATCTATCGCCGTCCGCCTGACGGGTTCACCCGCACGCCCGAGCAGCTCTACGGGTCCGAGGCTGCGAAGGCGCGCGCGCTGCATGTGCTCTTCGACCGGTTGGCCGAAGACGGGCGGCTCACCCATTGCGCGGGCAGCTCGCTCATCGCCGCGCATGGAGGCCGGCTGCACGTGCTGGGGGAGAGCGGCGTTCAGGTGATCTTCTATGACCGCCTGATCCTTGCCACCGGCGCGTCCGACCGTGTCGCGCCGGTCCCCGGCTGGCAGAGCGCCGGCGTCTACAGCCTTGGCGCGGCGCAGATCGCGCTCAAGGCGCAAGGCGTGGCGCTGGGGCGGCGGATCGTGTTGATTGGATCGGGGCCACTGCTGACGCTGGTCGGCGCCCAACTTGAAAAGGCTGGGGCGGACGTGGCGGCGGTTCTGGATACCTCCTCCTGGCGACAGCAGATGCGGGGGTTTTGGGGACTGGCCGCCCGGCCGGTTGTCGCGCTGCGCGGCCTGGCTCTGCGGGCGAGGCTCGGCGGCCGCTATCATGCGGGCGTTACGCTCGAGCGGATCGAGGCAGACGGGACGGGTGTCACAGCGATGCGCTGGCGCGACGCCGGCGGAAGGCAACGCCTCACTTCATGCGACATGATCGGCATGGGCTGGCACCTGCGGGCGGAGACCCATCTGGCCGATCTCGTGGGATGCGACTTCACCTATGACGAGCAGTGGCGGCAATGGCTGCCAAAGACCGACCGGATGGGTCGCGCCGGCAACGGCGTCTATCTGGCGGGTGATGGGGTTCGTCTTCTGGGAGCGGACGGCGCGGAGATCGCTGGGCGTCTTGCAGCTGCCGCATGCCTTGCCGATCTCGGACATCCAGCGCCCGCCGCCAGCACCGATCTGCGCAAGCTCGCGCGGCTCGAGCGCTTTGCCGGCGGTCTGGCTTGCAGCTTTCCCTGGCCGGCCGCCATGGTGCGGGCACTCTCTGACGACGCGGTCGTCTGCCGCTGCGAAAACGTGAATGCCTCAGCCATACGCGAGCGCGCGGGTTTCGGCGGCGGCGAGGCCAACAAGGTGAAATCGCTGTCTCGCGCCGGTATGGGGCGATGCCAGGGACGCTATTGTCACTTGGCCGCTGTCGAACTCGTCGCGGCGCAGGCCGGCTGCGCGCCTGACGCTGTCGGCCGGTTTCGCGGCCAGGCGCCCGTCCGGCCAGCGCCTATCGGCGCCTTTCTGCGCAACGGCTGATGCAATTGCGGAGGCCGCGCATGGATGAGGATCAGCTGCTAGAAATCGGCGACCTTGCCCCAGGACGAAGCGTCGAAGCGCCGGGGATCGTAGGATGTCGCATCGACGATCGGCTCCGAACCGGTCACCAGATCGGCGACGAGGTGCCCGGCGCCTGGCCCGATGCCGAAGCCGTGCCCCGAAAACCCGGCAGCCAGGAAGAAACCCGGAACGCTATGGATCTCACCGATGGCGGGCACGCCGTCCGGCGTGCTGTCGATGTAGCCGGCCCACGCCGCACTGATCTTGGTCTGGCGCAGTGCCGGCAGCAGCTCGAGCGCGCGGGCATGCGTCAGGCGAATGGTCGCCTGATCCGGAACCGGATCGAGGATGCGCATCCGCTCCATCGGCGTTGGCCGGTCGAGCCGCCAGCGCCGCAGCGCTTCGTGGCCCGAACGCATGCCTTGCAACCCGCCGGGCCCGAGGCTTCGCCAGCGCTTCAGCAACATGGGCAGGAACTGCGAGGAGAAACGCAGTTGCTGGGGCGTGACGTCCAGACGGCCACGTCCGCTTATGGCGAGCGTATAGCCACCATCGCTGCGACGCGTGGCCGAAATTCTTGCCGTGTGCAGCGCATCCGGCAGGCCCTCCGCGCCGGGGGAGACGGACAGGATGGAGGATCGGATCGATGCCTGTGGGAAGCGGAAACCGAACTGATGGCAGAAGGAGGAAGCCCAGGCGCCGCCGGCAAGAACCGCCAGCTTGGTGCGGATCGTTCCGTTTTCCGTGACCACGCCGCTCAGGCGGCCGCCCTCGGTCTCGATACCGCGCGCGGCGCAATTCTGGTGCACGGCGCCCCCGAGCTTGAGGATGGCGCGGGCGACCGCGGGCGCGGCTCGCGACGGATCGGCGGTGCCATCTGTCGGCGAGAAGACGCCGCCCGTCCAGGTCCGGCCCGTGGCGCGGCCCCGCTCGCTGGCCTCGGCGCTGTCAAGCATATGCGTGGTGACGTCGGCCGTTTTGGCGAAGTCACGCCAGCGCGCCCAGCCGGCCAGTTCCGCCTCGTCATTGCTGAGATAGAGCAGCCCGCAGCGGCGGAAGCCGGTGTCCTCGCTGGTTTCCTCTGCAAAGCGCTCCCAAAGATCGAGGCTTCGCGTCGCCATCGGCAGCTCGCGGGCATCGCGGTTCTGCTGGCGGCACCATCCCCAGTTCCTGCTCGATTGCTCGGCGCCGATGCGTCCCTTTTCGACAAGCGCAACCTGCATGCCGCGCCTTGCCAGATAGTAGGCGGCGAAGACACCGACGATGCCACCGCCGATCACCACCGCGTCCGCGGACTGAGGCAGTTCGCCAGATGTCTCGATTTGCTGCAGCGGCGCGGGCATGGTCTTCTCTGCTTCGACGCTCCAATCTAGCGCTTTGCGCAGGCCGCCGCTGCTGCAGTTGAGGCCGAGGCAGAATTTTATTCTGGCAGCTCCAGCGGAATCGGGAGTCCCTGCCATTCAGCGCGTATCCGCTCGGATGGACAGGCCACCGGGCTGTGGTAGTGTCAAAGCTTATTGCCAGGACAGCAGATCGTGCTGTGGCGTGCTTCTTCGGAGACGGCCATGAAACTGGATCGGATCGACATCAAAATTCTGCACGAATTGCAGAAGAACGGCCGCATCACCAATGTGGAACTGGCCGATCTGGTGCATCTGTCGCCGAGCCCTTGCCTGATGCGGGTGAAGAAACTCCAGTCGGAAGGCTACATCGAAGGCTATTCCGCGCAGATCAATATCGGCAAGCTCGGCCAGATGCTGACCGTATTCACCGAAATCACCTTGAGGAACCACCGCCAGGTGGACTTCGCCCGCTTTCTCGCCGTCGTGGAGAAGATCGATCAGGTCATCGAATGCCACCTCGTGTCGGGCGGCTACGATTATTTGATGAAATTCGTGACTGCCGGCATCGGCGAGTACCAGACGATCATGGAACGGCTGACCGACATGGATATCGGCATCGACAAGTATTTCAGCTTCGTCGTGCTGAAGTCACCCATCGTCAAGGCGCACATGCCGCTGCCCAGCCTGTTTCCGAGGTAGTCACCGGCGACCGCGCCGCGCCGCGCTTGTCGCCTGCAGTCCGCTACAAGGTGTCCGGTCGCAAGATCGGGTGCAGTGCTTTTAATTCGGCTTGCATCTCGGCGATCATCCAGGCGCAGATATCGGAAACGACAGGCCGTATCGGTCTTGAGCGCGGTGCAATCAGCTGATGGATCCGGCCCGTCTTGATCTGCCTGTCCGAAGCCGGGACAAGGGTTCCCTGAAGCAACGCCCTTGAAACGTTGCTGAGCCAGCCGAGCGCCACGCCTTCGCCGTTCATCGCGGCTTGAAGCACGACCGCGTAGTCCGAGAATTCGAGCCACTTTGCCCGGCTGGTCTTGCGGTCCGCCACACTGCCCCAGGCGTCCAGCCACTGCTCCTTGGCGTCGGTCAGGTGAAGCAGGGCATGACCTTCCCCGGTTCCGGCATGGATCAACCGACCGTGGGCGGACAAATAGGATGGGCTGCACACCGGAACGATGATTTCCGGCGAGAATGCCCAGTGGTGATAGTGGGTGTCGTCATCCGCCAGGATTCTCGTGGCAAGGTCGACAGTCTCGGCTGGTCCTCGCAGAACGCCCGCGATCAGTTCGAACCTCAGGTCGACGTCAGGAAACCGCGTGTTGAACGCCCCTAACCTGGGAACGAACCAATATGTTGCCAGAGAACTCGAAAGGGAAAGGGTGACCACCGGCTTTGCAGCGCTGTTTTGCTTGATTCTCCGGATCACCTCCGCGATGCCGTCAAATCCCTCCCGCACAGCCGAATAGAGGGCACGTCCGTCCGGGGTCGGGGTCAACCCCGCTGGACCCCGCGTGAAAAGAGGAACACCAAAATCGGCCTCGAGCTGGGCGATGCTACGGCTGATCGATGGTTGCGTGACGTTGAACTCGCGCGCCGCGGCCGTGAAGCTACCCGACCGGACGGCAGCTTCGAAGACAAGCAGTCCGCGCGCGGAAGGAACGAGTTTTGCAAAACCAGCCATACGCCCAGCGTATAGGTACCCAAACAATTTTCAAGCTTTCTATGGTTCTGGAAATGGCGAACTATAACCCTCATGAATGGGGTGGAGCAGGACGTGAAGATAGCGGCATCTCAAGCAGGCAGCATGTCCGGCGATCCTCTGCTTCAGCCGTTTCGGCTCAAGGGCCTGACGCTGCGCAACCGTGTGATCAGCACCAGTCACGCTTCGATGCTGGACGATGGCGGCCTGCCGCTCGAGCGCTACCAGCGCTACCACGAGGAGAAAGCGCGCGGCGGCCTGGCGATGACCATGGTGGGCGGATCGGCCATGACGTCGCCCGACTCGAGTTGGGGCGGCGGTCAGTTGAACCTTTCGACCGATGACATCGTGCCTCATCTCCAGTCGCTGTCGCAGCGAGTGCATCGTCACGGCGCTGCCGTCATGTGCCAGGTCTCGCACCTTGGCCGGCGCGCAACCGCCTATGCCGGGAACTGGCTGCCGCCGGTGGCGCCATCGCGCGTTCGCGAGACGCGAAACCGGAATTTTCCGAAGGAGATGGACGCCGCCGACATAGACAGGATCATTAAGGATTACGCCAGTGCCGCCAGGCGCTGCGTTGACGGCGATCTCGATGGCGTCGAAACCGTCACGGGGGGGCATCTGATCGGTCAATTCCTCTCGCTCAGAACCAACAGGCGCACGGATGGCTTCGGCGGCTCGCTGGAAAACCGCGCGCGCTTTGGCCTGATGGTTCACGAGGCGATCCGCCGCGCGGTGGGCGACGATTTCGCTGTCGGCATCAGGTTCGTGATCGACGAGGCGGTCGACGACGGGTCGGATTTCGAGGAATGCCTTGCCTTCGCCAGGCTGTTCGAGCGGGAAGGCCATGTCGACTTCTTCAATTGCATCTTTGGCCGCATGGACACCGACCTGTCGCTGGCTGAGCAGAACATGCCCGGCATGTTCAGCCCGAGCGCGCCGTTCTTGCCGCTGGTTGGACAGTTCAAACGGGAAACCAGGCTGCCCGTGATCCACGCCGCAGGCATCCGGGACATAGCGACGGCGCGGCATGCCATCCGCGAGAACCTTGTCGATCTGGTCGGCATGACCCGGGCGCATATTGCCGACCCGCATATCGTCAACAAGGTGATGCGCGGCGAAGAAGAACGCATTCGCCCGTGTGTAGGCGCGTCCTACTGCCTGTACAAGAAGGTGCAATGCATTCACAACCCGGCCAGCGGCCATGAAACGATCATCAGCCATACCATCGTGCGGGCCGAGACGCCGAAACGGGTGGTCGTGGTCGGCGGTGGTCCGGGTGGGATGGAAGCGGCAAGGGTCGCCGCCGAGCGTGGCCACAGAGTGAGCCTGCTCGAAGCCGGAGCACGACTTGGTGGGCAGGTGCTCGTCGCGGCCTCGGCGTCCGATCGCAAGGATCTCATCGGCATAGTCGACTGGCGTACCGACGAACTCGCTCGCCTGGGCGTGGAAGTCCGTCTCAACACCTATGCGGACGCAGAAATCGTCCTTGCCGCGAAACCCGACGCGGTCATCGTCGCCACCGGCGGCGTTCCCGATATGGAAAGGCTGGAGGGCGCCGAACATTGCGACAGCGTCTGGGACGTCCTGACCGGGGTCGTGCCGGCGAAGGACGATGTGCTCATCTACGATGAGACCGGACGCCAGGCCGCAGTTTCCTGCGCCCTGCATCTTGCCCAACATGGGCGGGTGGTCAGCCTGGCCATAGCGGACGACACGATGGCGATCGAAACGCCCTATCCGGACCGGGTGAGTTTCCGCAAACGCGCCTCGGAACGCGGCATCCGGGTCGTCAGCGATGTGCGCCTGGTCAAGGCAGCGCGCCAAGGCAACGGCATCGCCGCCACGTTCCGGCATGAGCTCACCGGTGCGGAAACGGAAATGACGGCAGCCCAACTCATTGTCGAGCGCGGTACGGTGCCCATGGAGGACACCTACCAGGATTTGCGTGCGCGCTCAGCCAACAACGGCGTCACCGACATAGCACTGATGACGGGAACGGAAACTAAGGGAGACAATGGTCCCCAAGCTGCCGGATCATTCGTCTTGCACCGCATTGGAGACGCGGTTGCCAGCAGGGACATCTACTCGTCGATCTATGAGGCCTACCGGCTCTGCTCGCAATTGTAGACGGGGTCATGAAACTCGATCGGATTGACATCAAGATCCTCTACGAGCTGCAGAAGAACGGCCGCATCACAAATGTGGAATTGGCGGAACGGGTCAATCTCTCCCCCAGCCCCTGTCTGATGCGGGTAAAGAAGCTGCATGCCGAAGGCTATATCGTGCGCTATTCGGCGCAGATCGACATCGCAAAGCTGGGGCGGACGCTCACCGTCTTCACGGAAATCACGCTCAAGAACCATCGCCAGATCGACTTCGCGCGTTTCCTTGCCGCCATCGATAAAGTTGATGCGGCGGTCGAATGCCACCGCGTTTCCGCCCGTTATGACTATTTGATGAAATTCGTGGCCGCCGGCATCGGCGAGTACCAGGAGATCATGGAGCGGCTGAGCGACATGGATATCGGCATCGACAAGTATTTCAGCTTCGTGGTGCTGAAATCTCCCATCGTCAAGGCGCACATGCCGTTGCCCAGCCTGTTCCCGATGTAGTCAGAGCGACTCACCGTTTCCGTAAAATGCTGAGCCGCTCTAGCGATGGCCGTACTGGCTGACCAGTTCGGGGTCGCGGACGAGGCCATCGAGCCAGGTCGGGTCAAGCTTCGGCACGGAGGAGAACAGAAGCTTGGAGTAGGGGTGGGTGGGCGCCTGCAGTCTGTCGGGCGTGATCTGCTCCATCCGCTCGCCATTGTACATGACCATGATTTCGTCGCAGATCGCTTCGACGACGGAGAGGTCGTGGCTGATGAAAATGTAGGAAAGGCCCAACTCGCGCTGCAACTCCTTGAGCAGTTCGATCACGGCGGCCGCCACCACCGTGTCGAGCGCCGAAGTGATTTCGTCGCAGATGATCAGCTTGGGGTCGGCCGCCAGAGCGCGCGCGAAATTCACGCGCTGCTTCTGGCCGCCCGAGAGTTCCGACGGGCGCCGGTAGCGCAGCGTCCTGGGCAGGCGAACCATGTCGAGCAGTTCGTCGACGCGCTTCGAGCGCGCCTGCCTGTCGAGTCGGTGATAGAAGGCCAGCGGCCGCGCAATGATGTCCTCCACCGGCTTGGCCGGATTGAGCGCGGTATCGGCATACTGGAACACGATCTGCATCTCGCGCAGCTGGTCCTGGCTGCGCTTCCCTGCGGCGCGCTGCAATTCCTTGCCGTCGAATATGATATCGCCGGCCGCCGCCGGATGGATGCCGGCGATGACGCGCGCGAGCGTCGATTTTCCGCAGCCGGATTCGCCTATGATGCCGAGGTTGCGCCCCTTCTCGACGACTAGGCTTACGGAATCGACAGCGCGGATGAGAGGCAGCCCGTCATCCCGCACCGCGCCATAACCTGCCGTCACATTGTCGATGCGCAGCAACGGCTTCGCGCCGGCATCTGCGTCCGCATGCGCTTGCCTCGGCTTCGGCTCGAAGGCAGCCAGCAGTTCGCGCGTATAGGGGTGCTGGGCGGCCGAAAGAATCTGAGCCGTGGTGCCGGTCTCCTGCACTTCGCCGCCCTTCAGCACCACAATGCGGTCGGCGATCTGGGCGACGACCGCGAGGTCGTGGGACACGTAGACCCCTGCTATTCCGCCCGCCCGCATGACCGACTTGAATGCCTTCAGCACGTCGATCTGCGTCGTCACGTCGAGTGCAGTCGTCGGCTCGTCGAAGATAATCAGCTTGGGATCGCCGATGAGCGCCATGGCCGCCGACAGCCTCTGCAATTGTCCGCCCGAAACCTGGTGCGGATAACGCGCGCCGATTCCTTCCGGATCCGGTAGCGACAAGGCCCGGAACAGCTCGACCGCTCGCTTTCGCGCCTGCTCGGGCGGCATCAGCCTGTGGATGCGCGTAACCTCGATCACCTGCTCCATGATGGTGGACGAGGGGTTGAAGGAGGCGGCGGCACTTTGCGGAACATAGGCAATGTCGGTGCCTCGCAACCTGGCCCGCTGCTTTTCGGAAAGTGCGGCCATGTTCTTGCCGTTGACATTGATCTCACCGCCGGTGATCCGGCAGCCCGGCCGTGCGTGGCCCATGAGTGAGAGCGCCACCGTTGTCTTGCCGGAGCCGCTTTCGCCGATCAGGGCGACGATCTCGCCATCGGCGATGTGGAGGCTGACGCCCTTGATGATTTCGACGACGCGTCCGGCGTCGGTCGTCGCCTCGATCCTCAGGTTCCTGACCTCGACGAGATTGGTCATGCGTCCCTGTCCCTGATCTTCTGCGGCAGGTTGTCGATCAGCAGGTTGACGCTGATGGTGAGGCTGGCGATCGCCAGCGACGGCACGATGACGGCGGGAGCCCCGAAGGGCAGGCCACCTATGTTCTCGCGCACCAGCGCGCCCCAGTCGGCGAGCGGCGGCTGCAGGCCGAGCCCGAGGAAGGACAGGCCGGAGAGCAAGAGCACGATGAAGACGAAGCGCAGACCGAAGTCGGCCAGAACCGGGCGGATGATATTGGGCAGGATCTCGGACCCGATGAGATAGGCGGTGCTTTCGCCGCGCACGCGAGCGACGGTCATGAAGTCCATGGTGTTGACGTTGACGGCGAGCGCCCGCGCGAAGCGGTAGGCGCCCGGAATATAGATGACGGAGAGGGTCATGATCAGCGCCGGGATCGACGAGCCGACCGCGGCGACGACCACAAGACCGAACAGCTTGCTGGGTATCGAGTTCATGGCGTCGAGGAAGCGGCTGAGGCAGGTGTCGAACCAGCCACCGGTGACGGCCGCGACCATCCCCAGCACCACGCCCGAGAAGCAGGCGATAACAACGGCGGCGAGCGATATGCCGACGGTGTAACGCGCGCCCATCAGCACTCGTGAGAGCATATCGCGGCCCAGATAGTCGGAGCCGAGCCATAGCCCCTGACGCATCGGGCCGAAATAATCGTCGTCGACGATGTCGCCGATCGAATGGGGAATAATGGTGGGCGCGAAGATGGCGATCAGCGTCCACGCCACGATGACCAGCGAGGCCACGACGCCCACGAGATTGTAGCTGTGGCCCAGGAAGGACCGTCGGGAAGCTGCCACGCGCGCCATCGTCACCTGAGCCTCGGGTTGGACATGATGGCGATGATGTCGGCGACCGTGATGAGGAGAAGGTAGCCGAGGCAGAAGATCATCGCGCAGCTCTGGATCAGCGGCAGGTCGCGGGTCGCGACCGCATCGACCATCAGCTTGGCGATGCCGGGATAGTTGAAGATCGTCTCCACGATGATGACGCCGCCAACCAGATAGGACAGCGACAACGCAACCGCGTTGACGATCGGCCCGAGCGCATTGGGAAGCGCATGTTTGAGCACCATGCGGCTGCGTGAGGCGCCTTTGAGAAGCGCCATCTCGACATAAGGCGTGGAGAGCGTTTCGATCACCGCGGCGCGGGTCATGCGGATCATCTGGGCGGAGATGACGAAGGTCAGCGTGATCACCGGCATTGCATAGATGCGTACGAGGTCGGTCAGCGAATGCGCCTCGTTGACCGAGGACAGCGCCGGCAGCCATTTGAGGTAAACGGCGAAAAGCAGGACCGCGAGGGTCGCGACCATGAATTCCGGCACGGAGATGATGCCGATCGAAAGAATGGTGACGGTGCGGTCGTAGAGAGAACCGCGCAACGTGGCGGCGGTGATGCCGAGCGTCAGCGCCAGCGGCACCGAAAGCAGTGTGGTGATGCCGGCCAGCTTCATGGTGTTGACGAAGCGCCCGCCGATCAGCGCCGCGACCGGCATCTCGTTGGCATAGGACGTGCCGAGATCGCCGTGGAGCAGGCCGATAAGCCAGCGCAGGAAGCGCAGGATTGCCGGATCGTTGAGATGCATGGCCTCGCGCAGACCAGCGACGGCTTCCGGAGTCGCCGCCTGGCCGAGCAGGATCGACGCGGTGTCGCCGGGCAGCATGCTGGTGGCGAAAAAAACGGCGAACAGCACGATCAAAAGCGTGACGACCGCGATCGCCAGCCGCTTCAGCACGAGGTTTAGAACCCCAGACGTCATGGAAGCGCTCCTGCGGTTGCGTTCGGCCAAGCCATGTTGCGCAATTAAGGTGCCAGGGACTGGCTGTCCGGTCCCTGGCAGGCGCCTCTCAGGCTTCGAGCCAGAGGTATTCCGCCATTGCGTAGCCCATCATGCCACCGAGTGGGTTCGCCTCCAAACCCTTCACCTTGCTGGAGAGGGCATCAACGTTGGAAATGTAAGCCGGGATGATGGTGCCGGCCTCCTCGGAGACCATGGTCTGCATCTGGCCGTAGATTTCCTTGCGCTTGGCCTGGTCGAGCGAACCGCGCGCCTCGACGAGCAGCTTGTCGAATTTCTCGGACTTGTACTGGCTTTCGTTCCACGGCGCGTTCGAAGCGTAGAGGAGCGAGAACAAGATGTCCGGCGTCGGCCGCGGATTGATGTTGCCGAAATGGACCGGCGCCTTGAGCCAGTAATTGTCCCAGTAGCCGTCGGACGGGACGCGCTGGACATCGAGCTTCATGCCGATCTCGGCACCGGCAGCCTGGACGATCGTCGCCATGTCGATCGAAGAGGTCGCGGCATCGGAGGCGATCACGGGGATGGACTGGCCGAGCAAGCCCGACTTCTGGAAGTGGAACTTGGCCTTGTCCGGGTCGAAGGCTTTCGGCTTGAGGTCGGTATTGTGGAAGATGTTCGCCGGCGAGACGGGCTGGTCGTTGCCGATTTCACCGAGGCCGCGCAACGCCGATTTGACGATCTGCTCTCGGTTGACGAGATTTTTCATGCCGGCGACGAAATCGGCCTTGCTGCCCGGATCCATGTCGAGCCGGATGTTGAGGTCGGTATAGTTGCCCGAGGTCGTCTTCGACAATTCGAAGCCTTGCTGGCCGCCGATGAGCTTCATGGCGCGCGGATTGATCGAGGCGGCGAAATTGATGTCGCCAGACAAGAGCGCGTTCACGCGGGCGCTGTCGTCGCTGATAGCGATGAATTCGAACGAGTCGAGATAGGGCTTGCCCGACTTCCAATAGTTCTTGTTCTTGGTAACGACCGACCGCACGCCCGGTTCGAACGTTTGGAGCACGAAGGCGCCAGTGCCATTGCCCTTGGAGAAGTCAGTGGTGCCGTCCGCCACGATCATGAAGTGATGCAGCGACAGGATGGTCGGAAGGTCGGCATTCGGATCGGCGAGCGTGATTTCGACGGTCGACTTGTCGACTGCCTTGAAGCCGGTCATCTGCGCGGCGATCTTGGCGACCTTGGAACCGATCGCCGGATCGAGATGGCGCTTCAGCGAGAAGACGACGTCGTCGGCGGTGAGATCCTTGCCGTCGTGGAACGTGACGCCCTTGCGCAGCTTCACCGTCCAGGTCTTGGCGTCCTTGCTGTCGAAGCTCTCGGCCATCTCCATCTGCGTGACGCCGTCCTTGTCGAGGAACGTCAGCCGGTTGTAGAGCGAGCAGCAGCGGACATAGTCGGTGGAAAGCGACGCTTTTGCCGGATCGAGCGTGTCGGCGGTCGAGGACGACCAGCCTGCTGCCTTGAACGTTCCGCCGGAAGCCGGCGTGGCGGCGACGGCATTCGTGGCGCGGCCGAGCACCGCGCTGCCCGCGGCAATCGCGGCGCCGCCGGCCAGCAGCATCTTGAGCAGTTCGCGGCGGCTCGCGCCCCGCCGAATGGCGTTTTCGACCATGGCATCGTCTGCTCTGGTCCAGTTCGAGATCTTGTCGGTCATATCATTCCCCTTTCTGTTTGTTGTTCCGGGTTGCTCGTCTTGTTGCGGCTTTCCGGGCTTGGGCTCAGGTTCGTTCCTTCTGGCTTTCCCGCACGGCCGCCGCCAATGCGGCCATTGAGGTGAAGTGGTGGTCCGGCACGGTGAAACGCTCCGGTTCGATCGTGCCGCCATAGCCCTTCTGGGCATGCCGGCGCTCGATCCAGCTATTGGTCATGCCAAGCGCTCGGGATATGCCAATGTCGTGGTACTGGCTTTGCGCGACGTGCAAGATGTCATCCTTGCTGTCGCCCCGGGAGGCCACGAAATCGAAGACCTTCTGGAAGAAGGCCGGCTCCGGTTTCTCGGTGCCGGTGTCGTCAGCGGTGAAGGTAGCGAAGAAGGGCGAACCGAGCTGCTTCTCGAAATGATCGAGCGCCCATCGCCGGGCATTGGTCATGGCGATCAGTCTGTGCGATTTCGCAAGCTCGGCCAATGCCGCCGCGCTGTCAGGAAAGCCTTGCCAGGCGCTGGCGGAGTCCCGCAGGCGCATGCCGTATCTCTCCTCGGACGGCAGGCCGAGCTGTGGCGCGATGACCATGTAGACACGTACGAGATCGTCGGGAAACAGGCTCGCATCGGGCATATAGCGGGCCTGCCGGTACAGAGCCAATGCCGCTTCGCCATCGATGGACACGCCAGCTTCGGCGGCAATCCCGGCCAGGCAAGTCGTGATGCCACCTTCGAAGTCGATCAGCGTGCCGACCACATCGAAGGTCATGTATTTGAATTCGCTAAAGCCCCTGGCCAAAATTTAGCTCTCCTCTGCGCAGGGCCGAATTACATCGTTCTGAACAGAACAAAATTGCGTGCTGTCCGGGGCGCTGGCCTTTTTCAAAAACCCGGAAACTTGGGCTTTCTGGCCTTGTCTTAAATGCAGTCTGGCACTTCCCCCGCGCTGGATTCGCCGAAAAGGCGTGAGGGGGCGGCACAAAATTGCGAAATCGTCTGCCCCGGCGCTATTTCGAAACACGCGGTATTCTTCGCCCGTCATGCCAGGGCCTGGCGGACGTCGGGATCGGCCAGCGTCTGGTCGAGCGTCCGACGCGTCCGCTCGATGATCGCATCGATGTCGCTGTCGGTGCAGCAGAGCGGAGGTGCGTAGCCGATAACCCCGTGTGCAAAGGCACGGATGATCAGGCCATTGTCCCACGCCCTGTCGAAGACGCGCCGTGCCGGCATGGCCGACGCCGGAAGCGGTGTTTTCTTCTTCTTGTCGACCACCAGTTCGATCGCGGCAAGCATGCCGCGACCGCGCACGTCACCGACCAGCGGATGGTCCCTGAGGCCCTCCAATCCCGCCATCAGGCGAGCGCCAGCCTTGATGCCATTCTCCAACAGGCCGTCTTCGTAGAGCTTCAACACCTCAAGCGCTACGGCGGCGCTGACGGGATGGGCGGAATAGGTGTAGCCGTGACCGACGGCCGAAGCGCCCGCGCCATCGGCGATGACGTCGTAGACATGATCGGCCATGAACACGGCGCCCATGGGAACATAGCCCGAGGTCAGCCCCTTCGCGGTCGTCATGAAATCGGGAATGATGTCTTCATCAGTGCAGGCGAACAAGGGGCCCGTGCGGCCGAAGCCGGTGATGACCTCGTCGGCGATGAACAGAATACCGTACTCCCGGCAGAGCTCGCGCATCGCCTTGATCCAGCCTTTGGGCGGAACAATGACGCCGCCCGAGCCCTGGATCGGCTCGGCATAGAAGGCAGCGACCCGTTCCGGCCCGATCTCCTCGATCTTGGCCTTCAGCGCGGCGCACGATGCGGCGATGATCGCGTTTCCGTCCTCGCCCACCGGGTTGCGGTAGGGATAGGGAGAAGGAATCTTGTGCTGCCATTCAAAGGGAATGCCAAAACCGGTGTGAAAGGCGGGGAGCGCGGTCAGGCCCGCGCCGACCACGGACGACCCGTGATAGCCCTGCTCGATGGAAATGAACTGGTCGCGTTGCGGCTCGCCCTTGGCATTCCAGTAGTAGCGGACGAAACGGATCGTGCTGTCGACGGCGTCCGACCCCCCCAACGTGAAAAAGACATGATTGAGGTCGCCTGGCGCGCGCTCGGCCAGTTCCGAGGCGAGCCGGATGGCCGGCCCGGAGCCGAGGTCGAAATAGGCGGTGGCATAGGGAAGCTCACGCATCTGCCGGGCCGCCGCCTCTACGATGCTGTCGTGACCATAGCCGGCGTTGACGCACCACAGCCCGGCGAAACCGTCTATGAGTTGCCGCCCGGACGCATCGGTCACCGTCGCGCCCTTCGCCGATTTCAGCACACGCACGCCAAGCGCCTCGTGACCGCGATATGACGAGACCGGATGAATAAGATGGGCACGGTCGAGTTCGATCAGGGAATTGGCGAGCATTGTTGTCCTCCGCGCTAGCCGAGCGCCTGGTTGGCGAGGGCGTAAACTTTTGGCCGGTCCTGTGCCGCGTTCTTCCTGGACGGACGGTCCATGGTCACGCCGCCGCCGACATGGGCGAGGCCGATTTCCCCGAGCCAATTGGCGATGCCGGTCAGGCGATCGGTATCCACACGCAGGAAGGCGCCGGGGCGCAATGTGGCGAAGAAACTGATCAGTGCCCTGGCGTCCTCGACGTTTCCGGCGATGACCGGGCCGATTACCTCGCCGCGTCCGAACGGGCGGATCGCGGCATAGGCCTCTATGGCGCCACTGCGGCGGATGACCGCGAATTCGCCGCGCTCGGCCAGCGCATCGATCAGAGCTTCCCGGTCCGCGCCATAGGCCTCGCGGTCCATCGCCTTGATCGTCGGCAGATCGTCGGCACTTGCTGCTTCCACGCCTTCAGGCGCGTCAAATTCTGCAACCTTGCCCTGATACTGCAGAACGGTGCCAGAGGATACAAAGCCGAGCTTTTCATAGAGAGGCATGCCGTCCGCTGTCGCGACGAGCCGCAGCGGACGGTCCTCGGCAAGGGCGAAGGCCTGTTCCATCAGCCGGCGCCCGAGCCCTTTGCCCCGCACATTCCTGTCGACGATCACCATGTTGATCATGGCGCAATCCGCGCCGTAGGGCGTTACCAGGATGGTTCCGGTGACGCGGCCCTGGTCATCGAGCGCGACCGCACCGTTCGAGAGCTGCAGGGCCATCTGCCAGTCCTGCGGGCGATGCGGCCAGTTCTCCTGGCGAGAAAGCACTACGGCTCCCTCAATATGGTCCGGCCCGAAGGCCTGGAGTTCGATGTCGCCGTGCTGCATGAGGCATCCTTCCGTCTGACGCCAAGTTTCGTCCATCGGCGCGCCGCAGATCGTCTGAAGGCGTTGGTTTCGGCAGTATCTTTCGCCGTAGCGCGAGGGATGCGCCGCATCTTGTGCTGGCGCCGGCCACGGCGGATGCCTTTGACTCCGAGACCGCCGCTCCCATCGACCGTCAAGATGCTACAGCGTGCCAAACCGGACGGCGGATACGGAACTTTCTGCTTTCGGGAGGGCTATTTCGGTCAGGTAGATCGCCACCTGCCGTCATATGATGAAATACGTCCCAACGCGAATGTGCTTCCACTGGAGATCGACGGACATGGCTTTCTTCCGGCCCAAATACATCACGTTCGACTGCTATGGCACGTTGACCAATTTTCAGATGGCGGAAGCGGCGCGCGACCTTTATGGCAGCCGGCTGAACGAGCCGCGCATGCAGGAGTTCATCAAGAACTTCGCCGCGTATCGGCTCGACGAGATCTTGGGCGACTGGAAGCCCTATGCCGACGTCATCCACAACGCGCTCGAGCGCACCTGCAAGCGCAACGGCGTCGCCTTCAGCCCTGACGACGCCAGAATGGTCTATGATCGCGTCCCGACCTGGGGGCCGCACGCCGACGTTCCGGCCGGCCTGGCGAAGGTGGCCAAGGAAATTCCGCTGGTCATCCTGTCCAACGCCATGAACGCGCAGATCATGTCCAATGTCGAGAAGCTCGGCGCGCCGTTCCATGCCGTCTACACGGCCGAGCAGGCGCAGGCCTACAAGCCCCGTTTCCAAGCCTTCGAATACATGTTCGACAGGCTGGGCTGCGGCCCGGAAGATATTCTTCACTGCTCGTCCTCTTTCCGCTACGACCTGATGTCGGCTCACGACCTCGGCATCAAGAACAAGGTCTGGGTCAATCGCGGCCACGAACCGGCCAACCCGTACTACGGCTATGTCGAGATATCGGACATTTCGGGTCTTGCAGGCGTGGTCGGGCTTTGAAACAGGCGGATTGCCGATGAAACTGATCTCCTACTGGCACGACACAGCCCCGGTATTTACCGGCGGGGCGCCAGGCCCCGTCGAGGGGCACTACGATGCCGCCATCATCGGCGGCGGCTTCACCGGCCTTGCCGCCGCGCACCGACTGGCGAGGGCTGGCGCCAAGGTGGCGGTGCTGGAGGCGGAGGGGGTGGGCTGGGGCGCGTCCGGACGCAATGGCGGACACTTGAACAACGGCCTCGCCCACAGCTACCTCTCGGCCAAGGCGGAGCTGGGCAAGGAACGCGCGATCGCGCTCTACCGGGCGCTGGACGATTCCGTCGACACCATCGAGGCGCTGGTCGCCGAGGAAGGCATCGACTGTAATTTCCGCCGCGCCGGCAAGCTGAAGCTCGCCTCCAAGCCGCAGCATTTCGAAGCGATCGCCCGCAATTTCGACGCCCTCCATGCCGAAGTGGATCCGGATACGGCACTGCTGTCTGCGGCCGATATCAAATCCGAGATCGGCTCGCCCTTCCACGGCGCGATGCTGTCGAAGAAAAGCGCCATGATGCATATGGGCCGCTATGTGGCAGGCTTGGCCACTGCAGCCGCCGGCCACGGCGCCGTCATCTACGAGAACGCGGTAGTGACGAACCGCAAGCAGGTCGGCACCAGGCATGAACTCACCACCTCCCGCGGCCAGATCAACGCCGGCAATGTGCTGGTGGCGACCGGCGCCTATACCACGCCGAATTTCAGCTATTTTCGCCGCAGGATCATCTCCGTCGGTAGCTTCATTATCGCCACGCGGCCGTTGAGCGACACCGAGATCGCCGCGACCATGCCCGGCAACCGGACATGCGTGACCTCGATGAACATCGGCAACTACTTCCGGCTCTCACCGGACAACCGCCTGATCTTCGGCGGCCGCGCACGCTTCTCGGCGACCTCGGACCAGCGATCCGACGCCAAGAGCGGGCAGATATTGCAGGCAAGCCTTGCCACGATCTTCCCGCAACTCGCCAAGGTCGAGATCGACTATTGCTGGGGCGGTCTGGTCGACATGACCAAGGACCGCTTCCCGCGCGCCGGCTATCATGACGGCGTCTGGTACGCCATGGGCTATTCCGGCCACGGCGCGCAGCTTTCCACGCATCTCGGCATGATCATGGCCGATGCCATGCTCGGCCGCGAGGATCTCAATCCAATGAAGGGGTTCGAGTGGCCTGACATTCCCGGCTATTCCGGCAAGCCCTGGTTCCTGCCGATGGTCGGCCTCTACTACAAGGCGCTCGATCGGATTCAGTGACGTCCGGCGGCTGGATCTCAGCCCAGCCCGCCCATATGAAAACTCTTCATCTCGAGATATTCCTCGATGCCGGCCTGCGCGCCCTCGCGCCCGAGTCCGGACTGCTTGACGCCGCCGAAGGGGGCCACCTCGATCGAGACCGAGCCGGTGTTGAGCCCCACCATGCCGAACTCCAGTGCCTCGCCGACGCGCCAGGCGCGTTTCAGGTTCTCGGTGTAGAAGTAGGAGGCAAGCCCGTAGGGCGTGCCATTGGCCAGCGCGATCGCCTCTTCTTCCGTCTCGAAACGGAAAAGCGGCGCGACCGGACCGAACGTTTCCTCACCGGCAAGCTGCATCTCTTTTGTGGCGCCGGTCAGCACCAGCGGCGCGACATATTGCGGACCGCCAGGCAAGGCCGGCCGGTCCGTGATGATCTTTGCACCTTTGGCCAGCGCATCCTCGACGTGGCGGTTGATTTTCTCGACCGCCGCCATGTTGATCATCGGCCCGATGGCGACGCCGGGCTGTGTGCCGGGTCCGACCGTCATGGCGTTGACGCGGGCGGTGAGCTTCCTGGCGAAGGTTTCGTAGACACCGGCCTGGACGAGGATGCGATTGGCGCAGACGCAGGTCTGGCCGCCATTGCGGAACTTCGAGACGAGCGCGCCCTCGATGGCGAGATCGAGATCGGCGTCGTCGAAGACGATGAAGGGGGCGTTGCCGCCGAGTTCGAGGCTGAGCCGCTTCACGCTGTCGGCGGCGCCGCGCATCAGCAGCGAACCGACCCGCGTCGAGCCGGTGAAAGAGATCTTGCGAACGGTCTCGTTCGCCATGATCTCGTTGCCGATCTCGGGCGGCATGCCGGTGACGATGTTGATGACGCCCGCGGGAATGCCCGCGCGTTCGGCGAGTACGCCAAGCGCCAGCGCCGAATAGGGCGTGAACTCGGACGGCTTGATGACCACCGTGCAGCCGGCGGCCAGCGCCGGCGCGACCTTGCGGGTGATCATCGCGTTGGGAAAGTTCCACGGCGTGATGATGCCGCAAACCCCGACGGGTTCCTTAAGCACGATGATGCGCCGGTCTGGCGTGGGCGAGGGGATGGTGTGGCCGTTTATGCGGCGCGCTTCCTCGGCGAACCATTTGACGAAGGATGCGCCGTAACGGATCTCGCCTTTGGCCTCGTCCAGTGGCTTGCCCTGTTCGGTCGTCAGGATCAGCGCCAGATCGTCCAGATGCGCGAGCATCAGGCCATGCCATGCTTCCAGCAGCGAAGCGCGTTCGGCGTTGGTTTTCTTCCTCCAGTCGCCAAAGGCGGAAGCCGCGGCCTCTATCGCCGCGCGGGTCTCCGGACCGGCCATGTCGGGCACTGTGCCGATCGGCGACTGGGTCGCCGGATCCAGGACATCGACCGTTTTTCCGGAGCCGGCAGCAATCCAGTTACCGGCAATCAGGCCGGCTTCGCGGAACAGATTTTTGTCTTTCAGGCTTTTCATCGGATACGACCTTGCAATCAGGTGAGCGCCGCGACGATGGCGGCTGTGATGGCTTTCGTGCCGTCTTTGCCGGGAGTTGTTCCAATGCCGCGCGCGGTTGTCGCTTCGATCGCTTGCATAACCCGGCCGGCGGCGGCCTTTTCGCCGAGATGATCGAGCATCATGGCGCCGGACCATATGGTGGCGATCGGGTTGGCGATGCCGAGATGGGCGATGTCGGGCGCGGAGCCATGCACCGGCTCGAACATGGACGGCGCCGAGCGGTCGGGATTGATGTTGGCGGAGGCGGCGAAGCCGAGCCCGCCCTGGATCGCCGCGCCGATATCGGTCAGGATGTCGCCGAACAGATTGGAGGCGACGACCACGTCGAGGCTCCCCGGCGCCATGATCATGCGCGCGGCGAGCGCGTCGACATGATAGCTGGTCACTGCGACATCAGGATAGTCCGCCTCCAGCTTTCGCGTGATCTCGTCCCAGAACACCATCGAGTATTTCTGCGCGTTGGATTTCGTGACGGAGGCAAGTTTGCGCCGCCGCGTCCGCGCCTGCTCGAAGCCGAAGCGCAGGATGCGCTCGACGCCGGCGCGGGTGAAGATCGAGGTCTCCACAGCGACCTCGTTCAGCGTGCCTTGATGCACGCGCCCGCCGGCGCCCGAATATTCGCCTTCGGTGTTCTCGCGGATGCACAATATGTCGAAGCTCTCGGCCCGCAGCGGCCCTGTCACACCCGGCAGCAGACGGTGCGGCCGGATGTTGGCATATTGCACGAATGCCTTGCGGATCGGCAGCAGCAGACCGTGGAGCGAGACGGAATCCGGCACTTCCGCCGGCCAGCCGACCGCGCCGAGAAGGATGGCGTCGAAGCCGCGCACGTCTCGATGCCATCCTCGGGCATCATGCGGCCGGTATCCTTGTAGAATTTACAGGACCAGGGGAACTCCGTACCCGTCAGGGCAAAGCCGGCATGTCTGGCCGCCGTCTCCAGCACCGTCCAGGCGGCGGTGGTGACATCGCGGCCGATGCCGTCACCGGGGATCAGGGCGATCGAGTAGGACTTCATCGGCATCTCTTCACAGGCTGATCAGGACGCTCTTGGTCCTGCGGTTGGCAAGATACGCGTCGCGGCCGAGGTCCTTGCCGATGCCGGAGCGCTTGTAGCCGCCGGTCGGCAGGATATGGTCGCGCGAGCGGCTGTAGCGGTTGACCCAGACGGTGCCCGCTTCGAGCTTGCGTGCGAAGCGGATGGTGCGCGAGAGGTCGGTGGTGAACAGGCCGGAAGCCAGCCCGTAAGTCGGATGGCTGGCCAGCGCCAGCGCCTCTTCCTCGGTCTCGAAGGTCTGCACGGTCAGGACCGGGCCGAAGATCTCCTCGATGATTGCAGGATTGGCCTGATCGACATTGGCGATCAGCGTCGGCTCGTAGAAATAGCCGGGGCTGTCCATGACGTTGCCACCGGTCAGGCATTCGGCGCCGGCCTCGACCGCGGCTCGCACGATGCTGTCGATGCGCGCCCACTGCCGTTCCGAGATGATGGGCGAATACTGCGTCGTCTCGTCCCAGGTCGGCCCGGGTCGGGCCGCCTTCATCCGCTCCAGGATGGCGGCCGTCAGCCTGTCGGCGACTCTCTTCTCGACGATCAGGCGTGTGCCGGCCACACAGGCCTGGCCGGCATTGAAGGTGACGCTGCCGGCGATGGCCGTCGCCGCCTTGTCCAGATCGGCATCGGCAAAGACGATCTGCGGGCTCTTGCCGCCGAGCTCCAGCGTCATCGGCTTGACGCCGGTGCGGGCGACATTCTCCATGATCGCCGATCCGGCGCGGGTCGAGCCGGTGAAGGAGACCTTGGCGATCTCGGGATGGCCGGTCAGCGCCGTGCCTGTCGTTGGACCGTCACCCAAGACCACGTTGATGAGCCCGACGGGCAGACCGGCCTTAACGGCAAGCTGCGCGATATAGACTGTCGAAAAGGGGGTCATTTCCGAAGGCTTCAGCACAACCGCATTGCCGGCGGCCAGCGCAGGACCGAGCTTCCAGCCGGCCATCGAGACAGGAAAATTCCAGGGCGTGATCGCGCCGACCACGCCATAGGGCTCGCTCATGATCATGCCGAGATTGGCATCGTCGGTGGGCACAAGCTCGCTGCCTTCCTTGTCGGCGAACTCGGCAAAGAAGCGTATCTGCTCGGCGGTTATGGCGATATCGCCGGCGACGAGCTGGCCTACGGGCCGCGTCGAGCACAGCGCCTCGATCCTGGCCAGCGTTTCGGCTTCCGCCTCGATCAGGTCAGCCCAAGCCTGGAGCGCCCTGGTGCGCTCGCGTGGCCGGACGCCGCCCCAGTTGCTGGTCTTCAGCGCCACCTTGGCGCTTTCCACCGCACGGTCGACGACGTCTACGCCAGCCACTGGGCAGGCCGTGTATGACTTGCCATCCGACGGGCGGCGCATTTCGATCCCACCCTCGGCCGGGATCAGTTCCCCGCCGATGAAGTGGCCGACGGGGAGGCGGATTGTATTGGGATCGAAGCTCAGGCTCATCGACAACCACTCTGCGGCATCGGCTGGAGCCTAGCGCGTGCTGGCACGCAGCATGCGCTGTTCGGCGATCCGCCGCCGCCGAATGTTGCGTGCCAGGCACGCGAGACGGCAAAATCTTCCGCGCATGCAGGCACCTCACGCGGGTTCCGTTATCCGACCGTCACGTAGATCTTGCGCACCGTTTGGATGGTCTTCCAGATACCGGTGAAGCCGGGCTTCATTACGAAGCTGTCGCCGGCGCGGTAGGTCATCGTCTCGCCGCCATCGGGCGTGATTTCGATCACGCCGGAGAGGATGTGGCAGAACTCGAACGTGTCGCCCTTGATCGAGCGCGTCTCCCCCGGCGTCGCCTCCCAGACGCCGGTACGGACAAGGTCGCCCTTGGCGGCGTCCTGTGCCCAGGTCTTGAAGGCGGGGTCGCCGGCAATTCGTCGTTCGGGCAGCGCCTTGGATTCGCGCGGGGTGAAGTCTGGGTTGGTATCGACGGTCTTGAGTAGGGACAAGGAATGGCCTTTCGGGTTGGATTTCAATAACCGCGCAATCGGTCGACGAGCCCGATGAGATCGAGGCCCGCGCGGTGGCGCCTGATGTTGTCGATAACGGCGGGCGCAGCGGTCGCCGGCTGGGTGACGCTGGCGACATGCGGGGTCAGAATGATCTTCGGATGCAACCAGAACGGATGGCTCGGAGGCAGCGGTTCAGGATCGGTCACGTCGATCATCGCCGCCGACAGATGGCCGCTGTCGAGCGCGGCGAGAAGGGCTTCATGGTCGAGCTGCGGCCCCCGGCCGGTGTGGACGAGCGCTGCGCCCTTGGGCAGCTTCGCAAACAGGCCGGCATTGAGCAAACCGCGCGTGTCTCCCGTCAGCGGCAGCAAGCAGATCAGTATGTCGCTGGCAGCGAGCATCTCCTTCAGTCCAAGCTTTCCATGATGACAGGCCACACCCTCGATCTGCCGCGGCTCGCGGCTCCATCCGGCGAGCGGGAAGCCGAAGGGCTTCAGGCGGTCGAGGACGGCTTGGCCGAGCTGCCCGAGGCCGAGCACGCCGACCCGGCGCGACACGGCCGGGAGCTGCGCGATATCCGCCCATTCGCCGGCGCGCTGCTGCGCCAGATAGGCCGGCAGGTTGCGGTGGAGGGCAAGCACGGCAAGCGTCACATATTCCTGCATCATGCGCACGATGCCTTCCTCGATCATGCGCACGATCTTAACGTTCGCAGGCACCGCATCGAGGCGAAGCTGGTCGACGCCGGCGCCAATCGAAAACAGGATTTCCAGATTCCTATAACGGGCGAGGTTATCCGGCACCGTCCAGCTGATCAGGTAACGCACGGCGTCGGGATCGACCGTTGCGGCATTCATCGTGAAGGGGACGTCCGGCAGTTCTCTCGCGAAGGCATCGGCGAAGATCGTCCCGCGGCGCGCATCGGAATTGAACAGGAATGTCATTCCGCTTTCCCCTTCAAGCCGCGCAACGGGCGCCCAGCACCTCGATCAATCGCTGGCAGACGGCGAGTTCGCTGGTGAAAATGTACTCATCCGGTTTGTGGGCGCGGTCGATGTCGCCGGGGCCGCAGATGATCGCATCGAACCCAGCGGCCTGGTAAAGTCCGGCCTCCGTACCGTAGCTGACGGCGGCAAGCGGCACCTCGCCGGTCAAGGCGTGCAGCAGTCCCGCAAGTGGCGCATCCTGCGGCAGCGACAGCGCCGGATAGGCGCTCATCGGTGTCCACTCGATGCGAAAGCCATCGGCCGCAAGGGCCTCTGCGCGCGCCCTTACAGGCGCCAGCAGGCTTGCCGGGTCGACGCCAGGTATGGCGCGTGCCTCCAGGTCCAGCGTGCAGGTGTCGGGGACGATGTTGACCTGATGTCCGCCAGCCATCACGCCCGCTTGCAGCGAGGAATAGGGCGGCTCGAAGGCAGGGTCGAACGGACCGTGCGTCAGCCGTTCGGCCTCGTTCACGGCTGCGTTCAGCGCATCGGCCATGGCATGGATGGCGTTGAGCCCAAGGTCGGGTCGGGAGGAATGGCCGGAGCGCCCGTTGACAATCACGCGGGCGGCCGCCTTGCCCTTGTGGCCGCGCACGGCGCGCATACCGCTCGGCTCGCCGACAATGACGCCGAGCGGCTTTGCGCAAAGCTCAGGAAGGCGGGCGATCAAATGCGGCACGCCGCGGCATCCCACCTCCTCGTCATAGGAGAAGGCGAGGTGGATTGGCCTGGCGAGGCGCAGTCCCGCCAGCGTGGGCACGGCCGCGAGTGCCGCGGCAAGAAACCCTTTCATGTCCGTGGTGCCGCGTCCGTAGAGCCGTTCGCCCTCCCGGCGTAGCGCGAAAGGGCTCGAACTCCATTGCGGCTCACTGGCGGGGACGACGTCCATGTGACCGGATAGGATGTAGCCCGGGACATCGGCGGGGCCGATCGTCGCGAAAAGATTGGAACGATCGCCTTCCGGCCCTGGAAGTACGGTGACCTGGGTTCCGTGTTCCGCGAGATAGCTCGCGATCCAACTGGCGATATCGCCGTTCGGCCTGCCAGCGACCGATGGAAAGGCGACGAGACGATCGAGGATGTCGAAGACGTCCATTCCAGCCCTCAAAACATTTCGGGTTCGCCGGATCGGTGCCGTCGACCATATGCTGCTAGATTTCCAGAGAGAGTGTGCGCGTTCTTTCGCGATTGCGTGCCGAAAGCGGAAGTGTTTCAGTCGAATCTTGCGTTGGCGCGCGGCTTTCGAGCAAATCGTACCGGGCTGCTTGTTTAGCGTTGGCGGGACAGTAGGCGGTCGCCAATAGGTCGCCCTCCCTCGTTGTAATCTTTCAGGGGCATGGACTTGAAGCCTTCCGAGAGCTTGAAAATCGATACTTTCTCGATGCGCATCGACGGCATCGAAGGCGTCGATCTTGACCGGTTGCACGCACTCTCACTCTCCGTGGGATGGCCGCATCGCGCCGAGGATTGGCAATTCCTGCGCCAATCGGGAGAGGGGTTCGTGGCGCTCGACGAGATCGGCCGGGTTCTTGGCTCGGCCATGTGGTTCGCGCATGGCACGGATTTCGCAACCGTGGGCATGGTCATCACCTCGCCGCGGCTCCAGACGCTGGGTGCGGGGCAATGGCTGATGAAGCGGGTCTTCGACAGGGTAGCCGGCCGCGACTTGCGCCTCAATGCGACCAGGGCGGCAAGGCGGCTCTATCTCTCGCTCGACTTCCAGCCGGAGAAGACTGTCTATCAATGCCAGGGCATCGCCCGCCTGGAGACGACGGGTAGCCCGGGAGACATACGCGATGTCAGGACCTTGGGCGCAGGGGATATTCCAGCAGCTATCGCACTCGACGCGGCAGGATCTGGCGTGAGGCGGGCGGCACTCATCGAAAGGCTTTTCACGCACTCGGCCGGTTATGGTCTTTTCAAAGATGACAAGCTGAACGCGTTCGCGCTCTGTCGACCGTTCGGGCGGGGCCACGTCGTGGGGCCGGTCGTGGCGGAAAGCGACGCCGAGGCGGTAGCGGTTGTCCAGCCACACGTGGCCGACCATTCGGGGTCTTTCCTGCGGATCGACACCCACATGGACAATGGCGAGTTCGCCGCCTTTCTGTCGCACAGCGGAATGCCGGTTTTCGACACGGTGCTGACCATGTCGATGGGCAAACGCTTCGCCGATTTTTTCGTCGGCGGCGCAGCCACACCGATGACCTACGCCCTCGCCAGTCAGACTCTCGGGTAGTAGTCCAGTACGCAGCCAGGCGCAGCTGTCCACGCCCTTGCAGACACTCTTGTGGCGCTAAGAGAAGTACGGTTTCTGCAGCTATGCTGGACCGAACGCATGAGACCAAAGCGGATTGTCACAGCCTTCGGAGTTACCCAAGGCAGGCGCGCATCAATGTGGCGCATATCTAGTCAAGTTTGGACGATGAAAGCGTCGCGAAACCATACGGAACGATACGGGAAGACTTCTGATTCTGGCCCACGAAAAACTCAATGAAATCAACAGTTTTCGTACGTCCTCCGGGCCCACCCAGAACGACAAGCGTTTGAATTATTTATCTTTTTTACTTGCCTTGCCTTTGCATTTTGGACTCGCACCCCTTCGGGTCTCTTCGAAAATCGAAAATTCCACAACATGAGAGTGGTGGGAGCTTCGTGATAGATACCAGTCTCAAGAGTCATGAAAGACTGAAGGGGGACCGCCCAGGCACGCCGGATCCAGTAGTTAGCGGGTGGCTTAGATCGTTTGGCGTCGCAACGACAGTGATTGAACTCGCGGGCAAATGATCAGACGCAGCCCTCCTGTCCGTGCGAGCGAATCGAGAGCAGAGGCGTTTCAAAGTCGCGCAATATGCCGTCTGGAACGCTGCCGGGGCTAGGGGATCCGAAAATCGCCGATGCTTGGCGGCCGCCGCTGTTGCGAAGCTCCAGGTCGTGCCAATGATGCGAGCGGCGTGACATGGCGAGCGATCATGACTCGATGCCACGCGCCTTGATGGTTGGCATCAACACCCGACTTATCTCGATCGAAGTCGCCGAGGGATCAAAATGGGGGATGGAAGACCTCCTCGAACTCAAATGCCAGCGTTCGCAGCAGCGGGCCGCAATGATGGCCTACGCAAGCGCGCCGTGGTTCAGTGAGCGGGTGCGTAAGCTGAGTCCGCAACTCAATTGCTATCCGAGCAGCAGAAGGGTTCAACCGCACAAGGTCGGTGATGCGCACGGTCAGAGGTGTATCATTCGCGGTTCGCAGGTGCCACACGCACACTGCCATCGAGACGGCAGCTGGCATCCTGTCTTCTACGTGTAAAGTCGCGTATCTGCGATCTGGAACAGATTGTTACCTTGACCCACTTTTGGAAAACTCAGGCCGGAAACAGGAACGCGGCGGCCGGATCGAAAAACACGTGCCGATGACGTTGCGTTGCGTCGTGCGATTGCATGGCGGTCGACGTCGGCCTGATGTCGACTTCCTGTCCGTTGGCGGTGCGCGCGACGATGCGCCGGCGCTCGCCATAGAATGCGACATCGACGATCTCGACATTGAGTTCCGCACTCATCGGCTTTCGCCTCATGCCGAACGCCTCCGGCCGGATCATCAGTCGGGTTTTTTGACCCTTGTCGAAAGCGCGGTTGACGCTGACGCCGGAGACGACCGAACCGTCTGCGAGCCGGATCGTTGCCGCTCCATCGATGGTTTCGAGATGTTCGGCGGCCAAAAAGTTCGAATTGCCTATGAAGCCGGCGACGAAGTCGGTCGCGGGCCTGAGATAGAGGTCCTCGCCGGTGCCGGTCTGCTCGATGCGACCGTCTTTGAACAGGGCGATACGGTCCGACAGATGCAGCGCCTCTTCCTGGTCATGGGTGACGTAGAGGATGGTGACGCCGGTCTCGCGGTGGATGCGGCGGATCTCGGCCTGTATCTCCTCGCGCAGCTTCTTGTCGAGCGCCGAAAGCGGCTCATCCATCAACAGGATCGGCGGATCGTAGGCCAGCGCCCGCGCCAGCGCGACGCGCTGCTGCTGGCCGCCTGACAGCGCGCCGGGCAATCGCGCGGCGAAGCTCTCCAGCCGCACCAGCGCCAGCATGTCGGCGACCTTCTTCTTCACCTCGGCATCAGGCCGGCGGCGAACCCGCAGCGGGAAGGCGATGTTTTCGGCCACTGTCAGATGCGGAAACAGCGTGTAGCGCTGGAACACCATGCCGATGTTGCGCTTGTGCGACGGCACTGCGAGCAGCGACTTGCCTTCCAGCTGTACGTCGCCGGAGCTCGGGTCCTGGAAGCCAGCAATGGCATAGAGCGTGGTCGATTTTCCCGAGCCCGACGGTCCGAGAAAGGTCAGGAATTCGCCCCTGGGTATCTCGAGGGTGACGTCATGCACCGCGGTGAACGCGCCGAACGCCTTGCGCAATTTGCGGATGGAAAGGAAGGGCTGGGTCATGTCTGGAACTTTCGGCGCAGCAGTGCCGTCACCACCATCAAGGCAAGTGTCAGACCGACAAGCAGGCTGGAGGCGGCGGCGACGACTGGGCTCAAATCCGACCGCAGACTGCCCCAGATCTTGACCGGCAAGGTCTGCAAGGTCGGGCTGGCCATGAAGATGGCGACGACGACTTCATCCCAGGAGGCGAGGAAGGCAAAGATGGCGGCGGAAAAGATCCCGATCCGGATTGACGGCAAGGTGATCCGGAGCTTTGCCTCGAGCGGGCTGGCGCCGCAGACGATCGCTGCGTCCTCGATCGACTTGTCGAAGCCTTCCAGCGCTGTGGCGATCGGGATGATGGCGAAGGGCAGCGCCAGCACCGTGTGGGCGATGACGAAGCCGATCGTGGTGCCGCCAAGGCCAAGGCGCAAAAAGAAGGCGTAGATGGCGATGGCGAAGACCACGACCGGCAGGACCATCGGCGTCAGAAGCAGGCCGCGCAGGATTTCACGGCCCCGAAACTGGCCGCGAACCAGCGCAAAGGAGGCGAGCAGGCCGATTGCCACGGCGAGGATCGCCGTCATGGTGGCGATGCGGGCGCTGGTCAGCGCCGCCTCCAGCCAGGCCGGATCGGCAAACAGTTCCTGGTACCATTTCAGCGTCCAGCCGGGTGGCGGAAACGCCAGCCAGCGCGACGATCCGAACGACAGCAGAACGATAAAGACCACCGGCAGGAGCAGGAAGCCGGCGACCAGTACCGTGAAGCCGAGCAGCGCAATTTTCAGCCAACCCATGCGGTCATAGTCGAGCAGCATCTCAGACGCCTCCCGTCACGCGCCGGGCGCCGACGAGGCGCAGCTGCAGCGCGTAGAGCGCCATGGTGACGACAAGCAGGATGAAGGCGGCGGCGCTGCCGAGCCCCCAATTGAGCAGCGACTGGATCATCTGCGCAATCATTTCGGCCAGCATCATGTTCGACGTGCCGCCGAGCAGCGCCGGCGTGACGAAATAGCCAAGCGACATGACGAACACCATCAGCCCGCCGGCGGCGATGCCGGGCAGCGACAGCGGCAAAAGGATGCGGCGGAAGGCCTGGAAGGGGCTGGCGCCGCACAATGCTGCGGCACGCAGCGTCATCGGGTCGATCGCCCGCAAGCTGCCGACCAACGGCAGGATCATGAACGGCAGCATGATGTAGACCATGCCGATGGTGACGCCGGTGAGATTGTTGATGAGCGGCAGCGGCTGGTCGATGATCCCGGTGGCGATCAGCGTCCGGTTGATGACGCCGGTGCGCTGCAGCAGCACCATCCAGGCATAGGTGCGGGTGAGCAGATTGGTCCACATCGACAGGATGATGACGCCGAAGACGATCGAGGCCAGCGCCGCCGGCATGATCGCCAGCATCCACGCGACCGGAAAAGCGACGAGGACGGTAACGGCAGTAACGACCGCCGCGACCAGGAAGGTGTTGAAGAACACCCTGGCATAAGTGCCGTCGCCCAGCAGCGTCGCGTAGTTCTGCAGGCTGGGCGCCGGCTCGGTGATGCTGCGCAACAGCAGGGCCAGCACCGGGACGACGAAAAACAACGCGATCAGGATCAGCGCCGGCAGCAGGCCACTGAAGCCTGCCGGCATCCTGACTGTTCCAAAGCTCTGACGCGTTTCGACCGACATGGCGGGAACCTTTTGTGGAACGAGACAGCTGGAGCCGCCTCGTCCCGTTCTGTTGCGGCAGCCGGCGCTACTTCGCCTGCCAGGCGTACCAGCGCGTCGCGATGGCGTCGCGATTTTCGGCCCAATAGTTCATGTCGAGATTGATCTGCCCTTCGACATGGGCGTCGGGCAGCGACTTCACGACGTCCGCCGCCATTTCGGCCTTGGCCTTGGTGTTAACAGGCGCATAGCCGCTGGCTGCGGCGAATTTCGCCTGGCCGGTCGGGCTGCTTGCCGCGGCCAGGAACTTCATTGCCGCATCCTTGTTCTTGGCGCCCTTCGGCACCACCAGAACGTCAGCCGCTGTCAGGTTCTGGTTCCAGGAGACGCCGACATCGGCGCCATCCTTCTCCAGTGCAAAGACGCGGCCGTTCCACAGCTGGCCGAACGTCGCTTCGCCGGAGGCGATCAACTGTTGCGACTCCGCGCCGCCGCCCCACCAGACGATGTCCGACTTGATGGTGTCGAGCTTCTTGAAGGCGCGGTCGAGATCGAGCGGATAGAGCTTGTCGGCGGGAACGCCGTCAGCGAGCAGCGCGATCTCGATGACGCCGGGCGCCGACCATTTGTAAAAGGTGCGCTTGCCCGGGAATTTCTTGGTGTCGAACATGTCGGCCCAGCCGGCCGGGTCGCCCGAAACGGCGCCCTTGTTCCAGGCGAGCACGAAGGAATAGTAGAAGCTGCCGACGGCGTGTTCGGTGGTGAAGCGCGGATCGAGGTCGGCCTTCGGCACGGCGGTGAAATCGATCGGCTCGAGCAGGCCGTCCTTGGCCGCCTTGATGGCGAAATCCATTTCGACGTCGACGACATCCCAGTTGACGCTGCCGGCGTCGACCATGGCCTTCAGCTTGCCGTAGTCGGTCGGGCCGTCCTGCATGACCTTGATGCCGGATGCGGCCGCGAACGGTTCGGCCCAGGTTTTGGTCTGCGCTTCCTGGGTCGTCCCGCCCCAGGACGTGAACACCATGTCCTCGGCCTGTGCGGCCGTCGTTGCCAGAACTGTCGTTGCCAGAAATCCGGCCAGAATGCCGGTGATGATCAGTTTCATGTCGTTCTCCTCTGTTTGTTTTGGTTCTTTTCTGTTTGCGACCGGCGTTTTCGCCTTGATCGCGTTTCCCCGGCCAGCGGCGGCTACCGCATGACGAAAGGATCGGGAATCGGGTCGTCCGAGGTGCGTATCCACACCGACTTCGAACGCGTGTAGTCGCGGATCGCGTCCATGCCACCCTCGCGGCCGAGCCCTGACTGGCCATAGCCGCCGAACGGGACCAGCGGCGAGACGGCGCGGTAGGTGTTGACCCAGACCACGCCGGCATGGATGCCGCGCGCCATGCGGTGGGCTTTCGCGAGATTGGTGGTGAAGACGCCGGACGCCAGGCCGAACGGCGTGTCGTTGGCAAGCGCCAGAGCTTCGACTTCCGTATCGAAGGCGAGTACGCTGAGCACGGGGCCGAACAGCTCCTCGCGCACGCAGGGCAGGCCGGTATTATCATTAGCATCGATGATCGTCGGTGCGTAATAGAGGCCACCGTCGTGGCCGGCGGGCCGTTCGCCGCCGGTGACCAGTCGCCCACCTCCGGCAAGGCTTGCCGCAACAATCTTCTCGATCCAGTCGCGCTGCCGCGAGGTGGCCAGCGGCCCCATTTCGGTCTCGGGGTCCTGCGGATCGCCGATCCGGATCGCTTCTGCCTTGTGCCTGAGCCGGGCGAGGAATTCATCCTTCACCGAACGCTCGACCAGCAAGCGCGAGCCGGCGACGCAGCTCTGGCCGGTGGCGGCGAAGATGCCGGCGACGACCGCGTTGGCGGCGCTGTCCAGATCGGCATCGGCAAACACCACGACCGGACTCTTGCCGCCGAGTTCGAGCGTCGTGAAGGCAAGGTTTTCCGCCGTGTTCCTGACGATCTGCCGGGCGGTTGCCGGACCGCCGGTGAAGGCGACGCGGGCGACAAGCGGATGGCTGGTCAGGCGATGACCGCAATCATGACCAAAGCCGGTCAGGATGTTGACGCTGCCTGCGGGAAAGCCGGCCTCATGGACGAGTTCGGCGAAGGCCAGCAGCGGGGCGGGGCCTTCCTCGGAGGCCTTGAGGACGACGGTGCAGCCGGCCGCCAGCGCGGGCCCGAGCTTGACGGCGGACAGGAAGAGTTGCGAATTCCACGGCACGATGGCGGCGACGACGCCGATTGGCTCGGGCCTGATCGTCACCTCCATATCCGCCTTGTCGATCGGAACAAACGAGCCTTCGTGCTTGTCAGCCAGCCCGCCATAATAGCGATAGTAGTCGCCGACATAGGCGATCTGGGCGCGGGTCTCGCGGATGATCTTGCCGGTGTCGCGCGTCTCGAGTTCCGCCAGCCGATCGGCATTAGCGGCGACGAGATCGCCGAGCCGCACCAGGAGCTTGCCACGCGTGGTCGCCGTCATCGCTGCCCACGCGCCGGAGCGCAGCGCTCGATGAGCGGCATCGACGGCGCGGTCGACATCATCAGACGATGCGGCGGGCATTCTTGCCCATGCCGTGCCGGTCGACGGGTCGATGCTGTCGAAGGTCGCGGCCGCCTCCTCGAAGCTGCCGTCAATGTAGTTCCTGAATTGAGCGGTGCTCATCGCAAACCCGCTTTCGGTCCGGAAAATGCCGGCATCACCCTGTCGATGAAGAGCTGCAGCGATTTCTTCTTGCGCGTATGGGAAAGGCCGCTGTCGATCCAGATCGAATACTGATCGCAGCCGAGCGCCTCGTAGGCCTTCAGTCTGGCTATCACCTCGTCGGCTTCGCCGATGACGAGGTTCTGCCTGATCTTGTCCGGCGCATATTGCGGCATGGCCGCGATCTCGTCGTCGGCCAGCGGCTCCAATATGCCCTGGTGCACCGGTTTCTTGTTCTGGAACCAGGCGCCGAACTGGCAGTAGAACTGCGACAAATCTTGCGCGAGGCGGTCGGCGTCGGCCGCGTCCTCCGCGACGAATGTATGCATCAGCAGCATGATTTCCGGCCGCGTTATGTCGGGATGGGCTGCACAGGCGGCGTTGAAGCGCTCCATCAGGCTAGCCACTTCGCCATCGCCGGAGGCCAGCGGCGTTACCTGGACATTGCATTTGCTGGCGACCGCGAAGTCATGCGAGTTCGGATCGCGCGCGGCCACCCAGATCGGCGGATAGGGTTTTTGCAACGGCTTGGGCGACGAGGTGGTCGACGGAAACGACCAGAACTCGCCGGAGAGTTCGAAATCGCCATCCCACAGGCCGCGGACCGCCGGCACCATCTCGCGCATGCGCTGGCCGGCGCTCCAGGCCTCGAGGCCGGGAAAAAGCCGTTGGTATTCGTAGGCGTAGGCGCCGCGCGCGATGCCGATGTCGAGGCGGCCGCCAGAGATCACGTCGGCCATCGCCGCTTCGCCGGCAAGTTTGATCGGGTGCCAGAATGGCGCGACGATCGTTCCGGTTCCAAGCCGGATGCGCTTGGTCTTGGCGGCGAGCCAGGCAATGTTGATGAACGGGTTCGGCGAGATGGTGAATTCCATCCCGTGATGCTCGCCGATCCAGGCAGTCTCGAAGCCGGCCTCTTCGGCCTGCACAACCAGCTCTTCCAGCTCGCCGACAAGCTCGGAATGCGGCTTTGCCAGATCCGACCGCTCCATATGGACGAAAAGCGAGAATTTCATCAGCGTCACCCGTGACCGGAAAGAAGAACTGGCAAGGGCTTGGCGAGCGGCCGGACTTCGCCTTCGACCTCGTTGCCGACATAGACGCCGAACGCATCCTCCGTGCGCTCGCGAACATAGCGGCCAAGCATCGAACGCACCGCCGGATCGGCAATCCTGAGATCGGCGATTTGGTTGATGTCGACAAGACGGGCCTGCCGATCGTCTGAGGCTGGCGCCTCGACCGTACCGCGATAATAGACATGTGTGCGCGATGGAGCTGATACATCGTCCCAGACGGCGAACAGGAAGCCGAGCTGCGCGTCGATGGCCTTGGAGGCAAGACGCCCCTTCAGACTACGCGCATCGCTCGGCGTGCCCAGTCCGCGCCCGGCCGGCAATTCGTGGAAGCCGTCGGATGTTTCGAAGAACAGCACACGGCCGTCATTCTCGAGAATGGCGCCGACTTCCGTATCGGGCGGCGCCGCGGCCAGCGCTTCCTGGCTGAGGCCTGGTGTCACATAGGTGCCCCGGCAATAGCCGAGCGGCTGTGCGCCGTTGTGACTGAAGTCGCGAACGCGGCCGATCAGGATCGAGTGATCGCCGGCGTCGACCAGTTGCTGCATGGCACAATCGAAGACCGCGACGGAACCCTCGATCAGCGGATTGCCGGTCTGGCCGGGTTGCCAGGCCACGCTCGCGAACTTGTCCGCGGCCTTGGAGGCAAAGATGCCGGAGTGGGCTTTCTGACTTTCCGACAGGATGTTGATCGCGAAGCCTTTCGATGTCGAGAAGGCGCTGTGTCCCAGCGCCTTCTTAGCGATGCAGATAAGCACCAGCGGCGGTTCGAGCGAGACCGAGGTGAAGGAGTTGGCGGTGAAGCCGCGCGGCTCGCCTTCCGCACTGACCGTGGTGACGATGGTGACGCCGGTCAGGAAGGAGCCGAGCGCACGCCGGAATTCGCCGCTGTCGAAGGTGGCATCGGCCAGCGGTGCCGCAGCTTCGACGTCGAGAAAGGTGCTGATGTGTTGAGTCACTTTTCCGGGGGAAGCTATCGCCATCATGTGCCTTTCTCCGCTGAGCACCAAGCATTGGCCGTGCGGCGCGAGCCTTGCCATCGCCGCCGACATGGCCGGAGTCGAATTGCTGTCGTCAGACCCGGTCATGAACAGGGCCGGTACGGCCAGCCCGGCCAGAGTAGCGGCATGCTCGGCATCGGCATGGGCAAAAAGGCGATAAGTGCGCGCGTAGCCTTCTGGGTCGACGCCTTCAAGAGCCGCGCGAGCTGTTGCCGCCGCACCCGCCAGGCTTTCCGGCAGCGGGTCGCCGAACCAGCGGGCCAGCGTTGCCGCGATGGCGGAAGCATCGCCCTGTGAGCCCAGCGCCGCCGCTCGCTCGCGCACGGACCGCGCCAGGGCGCCGGGGCGGCGGAAGACCGCGTTGAGGCAGACGATGGAGCGCACGCGCGAGGGCGCGCGAAGGGCGATTTCGAGGGCGACCAGCGCGCCCATCGAATGGCCGACGATCGACACCGAGGCGAGACCGAGATGGTCGAGCAGGCGCAGCGCTTGGTCGGCGAAATCCGACAGGGTGGCATTTTCCGGCGGCAGCGGCGAGTTGCCGTGGCCGAGCATGTCGATGGCGATCAGGTCGTAGCGGTCTTGCATCGACGCCATCTGATCGCGCCAGATCGCCGCGTTCATGCCGACGCCGTGGATGAGCAGACCCGGCGCGCCGGAGCCGGCGCGGATGAAGCCGGTGCCGTCCGGAGCCTTGTCCCGGATCCATGCGGGGGCGGCGGCATCAGCCATGCAGGTCTCCCACCTCCTTGATGTCCTGATAGCGGTCGCCGATGCGGTGATGCGGGCGGCCGCCGATCGAAGCGCCAAGCGCCACCACAAGCTCGTCGGGAGCGGGGGCGTCGCCGATCTGGAAATGCACGGTCAGATAGTGCGAGCGGCGGCCTTCGTCGTTCTTGTCCATCAGCGGGATCATGATCGGCGTGTTCGGCCCGCCGCGCAGATTGGTGAAGGCGAGATAGGTCTTGGCGCCGACCGCGCGACGGTAGTGGTTGCCGAAATGCAGCGTATGGATCAGCGCCGATGCATGCTCGATCTCGCCCGCCGTGCCGCAGATGGCGGCTTTGCCGTAGCCTTCGATCGCCTCGCCCGAACCGGCGACGGCGATGATCTCGCGCGTCAGCAGTTCGCCGAGGACGGGAGCGACGGCGCGGATCTCCGGTGACAGATCCTCGGTGAAACCACGGCCGGCCCAGGGGTTCGTCAGCACCGCGGCGACGCCGATCAGGCGCAGCGGCTGGGGTGCGGCCTTGCCGCCTTCGATCAGCGTGTTCTCGATGTAGGTGACGATCTTTCGAATGGCCGGTTTCATCAAAATCCTCGGTCGGATGGCACAGTTTCGCGCCATCATCTTATGGTATACCATGCTATGGAGCGCCAAGAACCTTGTCAACTGGCCATGGAATCTGTTTTGTGGCAGCGCGAGGAAGCGGAGAGAAAATGTCAGACGATACGCTGCGGATCGACCGCTCTGCCAAGACATTGCGGACGCTGGCACTGGAGCGTATGCGCGAGGCGATCATGGGCTTCCATTTCCAGCCCGGTGAAAGGCTGGTCGAGCGGCCGCTTTGCGATCAGCTTGGGGTCAGCCGGTCGGTCGTGCGCGAGGTCCTGCGGCAACTGGAGGCGGAAGGCCTGGTGCAGATGATACCCGGCCATGGGCCTGCCGTGGCCAAGCCGGATCTCGGCCGCACCGACGAGATCTATGAACTGCGGGCGCTGCTGGAGGGCATCGCGGCGCGGGCTTGCGCCATGTCGGCAACGAACGACCAGATCGCCGTGCTCGACGGCGCTTTGACCAATCTTTTCGAAGCGTGGGCCTCAGGCGTGCCGGTCGCGGTGATGCGGGCGACGACCAAATTCTACGAGGCGCTGTTCGAAGCGGCCGACAAGCGCATTGCCTGGGAAATCGTCACAGGGCTGAACGTCCGCATCAACCAACTGCGGTCGATGACCATAACTTCAACCAATCGCCGGGAACCGGCGATAGGCGAAATGACCGCGATCATGGACGCAATCAAGTCTCGCGACCCGGACAAAGCCGAGGCGGCCGCCCGACATCATGTCGAACAAGCCTGGTCTATCGCGCAACAGTTGTTGCGCTCGAGGTGACAGTGCGTTTTGTTGTGAAGCTCAAGCATTAATACAAAGTCCCGGCCTAGCCCGCTACGCTACGATCCCAATGGCTGGCCGCAAGGCGCTGATCGGTGCCGGGTTAAAGGCCTGTCAAGACCGACATTCGGACCGAACCTGGGTGAAGCTACGGGGCAGAGGCGAACTCCAAAGTGGGACTCTCAAGTCTGTGACCGCCCGTTGGGGCAATTTCCCTACGCCACAGAGATACTGCACAAGTGCCTCTGATCGAGCAGCGCTTGGCGCGTTTGGGGGGTGGGACGTGGGCGCCGGCGGCCAACGCCGCAAGCCGTGGAACCATACGGAACACTACGGAATGATTTCCAATTCTGGCCCTCGAAAAAACCAATAAAATCAACGATCTTAATACGTCCTCCGGGCCCACCATCGCTTTAACTTATTGATTCTATTTTGTTTTATGACCATAACAACCTCGGAGTTTTGGACTCGAACCCCTCGGATATTCGAGCAACGAACGATGTGGGAATATTTCGCCGTGGCCGGGTGCAATGATGGTGGCCGCTGGCTGCCATCTCGCCAGGCAGCACTCCCTAAGTTGGCAGCGCGAATTCACTGGCGAGGTCGATGGCGCGGCCTTGGCGGGCGGAGATTTCGGCGGCAAGACCCATGATGACGGCCCACCAGCCGTCCTGCGAGGTCACCTCCACCTTGCCCTGTCCGCGCGCCGCCGCGACAAAGCGGGCGTGCTCGAAATAGGTCGAGCCGTTATGGTCGCCTGCCGCGAGCAGCTGCGGATCGACCGGGATTTCCAGGACCTGCGGTCCCGGCGGGTTGCGCGGGCTGACGATGAGCTGCGGCACCGGGGCAGGGCCGAGATGCCGCGGCCAGAAGCGGGCCGGTCCGGGCACCAGGCATTCGATCTTGCCGTTGCCGCCGACGGCGGAGAGTTCCTCCTGGTAGCGGCTGCCCTCGGCGAACATGCACAGCTCCAGCATGGCGCGCGCGCCGCTGGCAAAGTCGATGAGCACGTAGCCATGGTCGAGAATATCCGGCGTCTCGCCGTCGTAGCGTTCGTCGAGATGGTTCACGGCCTGTCCCGCACTCGCCATCACACGGACAGGGTCAGATTTGAGAATCAGCCGCATCAGATCGAAGAAGTGGCAGCATTTTTCGACGAAGGTGCCGCCGGTGTTGCGGTTGAAGCGGTTCCAGTCGCCGACCTTGGCCAGGAAGGGGAAGCGGTGCTCGCGAATGGTCAGCATACGGATGCCGCCGGTGGCGTCGCCGGCCTGCTCGACGAAGGCGGCGACCGGAGGCATATAGCGGTATTCCATGGCCACCCAGACCAGCGGGAGCCGGGCCTTCAGCGCAGCGATCCGCCCTTCGTCGGCGACGTCAGTGAAGAGCGGCTTTTCCACCAACACTGGCAACGGCCGCAGTTTGGCGATCTCCTCCAACTGGGCAAGGTGGCGATGGTTCGGGCTGGCGATCAGAACGCAATCGATCTCGTCCATGGCCAGCAGCGCGGCGACCGACCCTGCCGATCGGGCGCCCGGCGTCATCGCCAGCGACGCTGCCAGCATGCCGGGGTCCGGTTCGAAGATCGCGGCGACATGGGCGTCCGGTAGCAGGGCGATGTTGCGGATGTGCTCCTGGCCCATCATGCCGCAGCCGATGATGCCGTAGCCGATCGATGATTTGGTCACGCAGCGTCTTCCTTCGGTCTATTTGAAACGTATCACGTAGCGCGCCACGCTCGGGTCGAACCAGCTGCGGGAAAATTCCACGCTGGCTCCGTCGCCGGCCCAGGCGATGCGCTCGATGAATCCAACGACCGTCGCAGGCAGCGGCCTGAAATCGGCCGGGGCCCAGTCAGGCACGGGTGCAACGGCGATGCGATCCTCTGCGCGAACGATCGAGAAGCCGAGCGCGAGCCGGTAATGGAGGTAGAGCGATTCCGACAGGTCGTCGCGCTCGAGCCACTCGGCACGGCTGGCGTCGAGCCAAATCTCCTCGACGGCGGCGGGCTCGCCGTCGAGCCGCCGCAGGCGGCGGATGCGGTGCGCTTCGTCTGCACTGCCGAATTCCGGCAAGTCGGACGGTTTGGGCAGACGCTCGACCGACAGCACGTCGGCTGTCGGCAGGCCACCACCGCCGATGCGCTCCAACCGGAAGAAGGCATAGACGCCGAGCAGATCGCCGCGCGCCCGCACATAGTTGCCCGACCCCTGGATGCGATCGAGAAGCCCTTTTTCGGTCAGTTCGGCAAGCGCGCGCCTGAGCGTGCCGACAGCGATTCCAAGGCTACCGGCCATCTCGCGCTCGGGCGGCAGCCGCGCCCCGTCGGCCAAGCGTCCGGCCGCGATTTCGCGGATCAGCATCTCACTGATCTGCAGGTGCACGGGCAGGGGGCCGCGCATCTGGCTGGATCGGTGGCCGGGGTCCGCCCTTGTCAATTGCATCCCGCTTCCCAATCGCATCCCGGTTCCTCCGGGCGGTGTCAAAAATTGATACAGTATTGATCTACATCAAAACGGCTGCTACGCAAGACCCATTCGCAACCCAAGTCGTCTGCAAAAGGGTGAGCAATGACCATCGTCCCAATCACCTCGCCGGATCTCGACGCAGCCGAAGTCTCCTGGTTCGCCGCGCTCTGTTCGGACGACTATCGCCATCTCGGCGTAGAGGATGGCGCGCTGCGCTCGAGCTGGGCGCACTGCTCGCAGATCGTGAAGACGTCCGAGGACCTCGGCTTCCGCAACATCCTGTGCCCGTCATCCTATCAGGTCGGCCAGGACACGCTGAGCTTCGTTGCCGGCTGCGCGCCGATAACGTCGAAGATCAATATGCTCGCCGCCATACGCTGCGGCGAGATGCAGCCGATCATGCTGGCACGCACGATCGCTACGCTCGACCACATGCTGGAAGGCCGGCTCACGGTGAACATCATCTCGTCGGACTTTCCGGGCGAGACGGCCGACAGTGCATACCGCTACCGGCGCTCCCGCGAGGTGGTGCAGATCCTGCGCCAGGCCTGGACCCGGGACAGCATCGATTTCGAGGGCGAGGTCTACAGCTTTAAGGGCCTCTCGACGGCGCCGGCGAAGCCCTATCAGCAGAATGGCGGCCCGCTGCTCTATTTCGGCGGCTACTCGCCCGACGCGCTCGAGCTTTGCGCCGAACAGTGCGACGTCTATCTGATGTGGCCGGAGACGAAAGAGGAACTCGCCGGCCGCATGAAAGCCGTGCACGAGCGCGCCGCGCGCCATGAGCGCACGCTCGACTACGGGCTGCGCGTCCACATAATCGTGCGCGATACCGAGGCCGAGGCGAAGGACTATGCCCGCGAGCTGGTTTCGAAACTGGACGACGAGCAGGGCAAGGCGATCCGCGAACGGGCGCTCGACGCCGGATCGCTCGGCGTGTCGCACCAGGCCAGGGCGCGTGAGGCCGCCGACGCGCAAGGCTTTGTCGAGCCGCATCTGTGGACGGGGATCGGGCGGGCGCGGTCAGGCTGCGGCGCGGCGCTGGTGGGCTCAGCCGACCAGGTTCTGTCGGAGATCGAGGCGTATATGAAGATGGGCATCCGTGCCTTCATCTTTTCCGGCTATCCGCATCTCGACGAGGCGCGTCAATTCGGCACCAAGGTGCTGCCACAACTCAAGACATGCTCGCTGCCGCACGCCTATGGCCGGGTGCCGGACCGGATCCCGGCGACACCATTGGGAACAGAGGAGCGGCGCTGATGGAGCATATCGTGTGCGATCCACGCCTTTTGCGAAACGCGTTCGGGCGCTTTGCCACCGGGGTCACGGTCGTCACCGCCGCCACAGTCGACGGGCCGGTCGCGATAACCGCCAACAGCTTCTCGTCGGTGTCGCTCGATCCGCCGCTGGTACTGTGGTCGATCGGTCGCCACTCGCGCCGGTTCGACGCCTTCGCCAACGCCACCCATTATGCCATCCACGTGCTGGCGCAAGACCAGACCGATCTGTGCTGGCGCTTCTCGAAATCCGGTTCCGACTTCGCCGGTCTCGACCTCTCGTGGAATGAGCACGGTGTGCCGCTGCTGCCGCGGGCGCTGGCGCGGTTCGAATGCGGCGTCGCCGACCGTTTCGCGGCAGGGGATCATTTGATCCTGCTTGGACGCGTCCTTGAACTGGAGACGCAAGAAGGTTCGCCGCTGCTCTTTGCCGGCGGCAAGTCCCGGGCTCAAGGCGCGGGCAGATGACGGCCGGCGTCGGCCCGGGCTGGTGCCGTCGACTGGCGCACCACGAGATGGCAGGCGAGTTCGACGCGGCGCGGCGGCGATCCCGAATGGGCCATGTCGTCGAGCAGCAGGCTGAGAGCCGCCGACCCGATCTCGCGCATCGGAATATGCATCGCTGTGAGCGGCGGGCTGCAGAAAGCCGCCAGCGGCAGGTCGTCCATGCCGACGACGGACACGTCGGCAGGCACCGAAAATCCGGCTTCCTGAACGCCGGCGATCGCACCGAAGGCCAGGCTGTCGCCGGCCGTCAGCACGGCAGTGAAATCCAGGCCGCGCGTGGCGATGCGCTCTTTCACGGCTTTGCTCGCAAGCTCCGGCAGCCAGTCCTGCACCTCGACAACGAGGTCCTCGAAGCCGGTAATGCGGTGCGCGATCAGCGCGTCGCGCCAACCCTCGTAGCGCCGTTCGATCGTGCGCCGGCCACGCCGCATCAGGAACAGGATGCGGCGGTGGCCAAGGCCGATCAGGTGCTGCGCGGCAAGCATGGCAGCGGAACGATTGCAGGGCGTCACGCTCGAATGGCGCATCGAGGGATCGTCGCCGTTGACGAGAACGATCGGCTTGGAGAAGCCGGCCGCCAGTGTCAGCACGTCGTCATCATCCAGCGTCAGAAAGAGGCAACCGGCGACGCTGTCGTCGTGCTCGGCTTCGCGCAAAAGGGCGGTCTCGTCCTGCGGCGTCGCCACCGGCCGGGTGACCAGTTCGACGCCGAGCAGCCGGGCGCGTTCGTTGAGTCCGTCAAGCACGTGGTAGGTGAACTGGCTGCGGGCGCTGTCGACCATCGCCACGCTGCTTGCGGCCAGGATGACCCTGCGGCCGGCAGCCGAAGCAGGAATGGCGTAATTCATCGACTTCGCCGTATCGATGATCGAGGTGCGCAGCTCATTTCTAACACCGGCAACGCCGCTGAGCGCACGCGAGGCGGTGCTGACCGACACACCGCACCGCGCCGCAATTTCCTCAAGTCGGATGCGGCGGCTGGGACGGCCCCGCTTGCCCTGGACAGTCATGCGCTTCTGCGTCTCCGGCAAAGTTGCTCAACTCTGCAAAAAATTTTCAGATTGCGCAAGAAAAATGCCTGTGGAACAGTCTTCATGGAGGCGAGAAAAACGGGAGGAGTGATGCCGCTGTCGGCCCAACGTCTGAATTCCGCGCTTGCGAGCCTCGTGGCGGGCATGGCCGGCCTGCGCCACGACGGGCGGTTCGATGAGCCGAACCTCGACGGGACGCCGGGCGATTACGTCAGCTTCGACAGTTGGGAGTGGCCGCAGGGCGTCGGGCTCTATGGGCTGGTTCGATTGTGGGCGCGGAACGGCGACGATCGGCTGCTGCAGACGATCGAGGCTTGGTACGACAGGCATATCGCAGTCGGACTGCCAGCGATGAACGTCAACACCACTGCACCCTTGCTGGCGCTCAGCGAATTGTGGCGTCGCCGGCGCCAGCCGCGCTTCGAGCCGGTCCTGCGCGAGTGGGCCGAGCGGGTGGTCAGCGCCATGCCGCGGACGCCCGAAGGCGGCTTCCAGCACAATGTTTCGGACCGGGTCAACGACGACGAATTGTGGGACGACACGCTGTTCATGGTGGCGCTGTTCCTCGCTTCCTATGGTCGGGCCGCCGGTGAGCGCCGCTTCGTCGAGGAGGCGGAGCGGCAGTTCCTCGTCCACGCCCGCTACCTCGCCGATCCGGCATCCGGCCTGTGGTTCCACGGCTGGACGTTCGAAGGCAGGCACAATTTCGCCCGCGCCCGTTGGGCGAGGGGCAATGCCTGGATCACGGTGGGCATCCTCGATCTGGTGGAATTCGCCGAGATATCGCCTTCGGTGCGGACCTATCTGCTCGGCGTGCTGGAAACGCAGATCAAGGCCCTGCTCGACGTGCAGGCCGGATCGGGCGCATGGCATACTCTGCTGGACGATCCGACCTCCTACGAAGAAATTTCTGCCACAGCCGGTTTCGGCTATGGGCTGATGAAGGCCGCGCGGCTTGGCATCGGCCCGACGGAGTGTCGTGTCGCCGGCCTGCGGGCTCTTGAAGCGGTGGTCGCCAACATCGACGACAAGGGTGTGGTCGCGAACGTGTCCTACGGCACGCGCATGGGACACGATCTGCAGTTCTACCGCGACATCCCGATACACCCGACGGGTTACGGCCAGGCGCTGGCCATCCTGTGCCTGACCGAAGGCTCACGGCATCTGCAGGCGAAGGTGGAGGCGGCATGATGCGAACGCTCTATGGCGCATCGCCTGGCGACATCGCCGGCATGGACACGGAGCGGCTGAAGGCCGAATTTCTGGTCGACGGCCTGTTCCGGCCGGGCGCCATCGAATTCGCCTACACCCATATCGACCGCATGATCGTCTGCGGCGCGGTGCCGCTGGCCAACCCGCTGTTGTTCGGCAACGGGGCCGATGTCGGAACCGAACTCTTCTTCACCGCGCGCGAGATGGGCATCGCCAATCTCGGCGGCAGCGGCACTGTCATGGTCGATGGCTTGCGCTTCGCCGTCGCCAACCGCGACGTCGTCTATGTCGGACGCGGCGCGCGTGAGGTGGCGCTGGAGAGCGACGATCCGGAAAGGCCGGCGCATTTCTACATGAACTCGGTGCCGGCCGGCGCCGATATTGCCCACCGCCTCATTGCCAAGAGCGAAGCCAAGGCGCTGGTGCTGGGCGAGGAGGCGCGCGCCAACAAGCGCACGCTGCGCATGTATATCCATCCCGAAGTGGCGCCGTCCTGCCTCTTGCTGATGGGCATCACCGACCTCGCGCCCGGCAGCGTCTGGAACACGATGCCGCCTCACCTGCACGAACGGCGCATGGAGGCCTATTGCTATTTCGACCTCGCAGCAGCGGACCGTGTGGTCCACCTGATGGGCCGGCCGGACAATACCAGGCATCTGATGGTCGCCGACGGTGACGTCGTGCTGTCGCCGGCCTGGTCTATCCATATGGGCGCCGGCACCGGCCCCTATGCCTTCGTCTGGGGCATGACCGGCGAGAACCAGGCCTACACCGACGTCGATCCGGTTGCCGTGAAGGATTTGCGATGAGCGAGGCCGCCCACACCATGCAAGCCGACTTTGCGTTGCGCCGGCCGGTCGCGTCGGGCCAGCCGATCGTCTACTGGCGGCTGGGCTCAATCGCCGAGCAGCGCTACGACGTCGCCGACCAGCCGATGAAGGGGGAGATGGATCCCTTCTTCTTCCTGACCAAGCACAAGAATTTCATTCCGCATGAATATCCGTGCCGCACCGAGTTCGTAGCCGAGCGCCGCGGCAAGCGGCCTCAAATCACAGCTGAGTTCAGCGCCGCGCGCATCTGGCTGCCCTTCGCCTCGCCGCGCGTCGACCTGTCGGGGTTCTGGTTCCGGCCAACGGTGCTCGGAAGCTGGGCCGAGACGATCATAGAGGCCGCCTCGGCCGGCGAGGCCCTGCTCAGGCTACGCACATGCGGCGGCGCCATCCTCTTCGCCAATGGCGCGGAAGGCGGCTGGATGGCGCCCTACGGCCGCAATCTGGAAAGCGCCGAGGATTTTCGCATCGCGCTGAAGGCCGGCCGAAACACCATCCGCATCTGGTTCGACGATCTCGCCGAACGCGACGCCCGTTATTATTTCCAGCTCGACTATCTCTCAGGTCCGGCAATCTCTATCGCACTGCCGATCGAGGTCGAGGGCGGCGTCGCCAACGCGATGGAAGCAGCCCTCGACGACATGCATTTCGAGCGTCCAGCCTATGATGGCGGCGAGGTGGCGCTGGTCACCGGCGTGGCCTTACCGCGCGACGCAAAAGTCGCGATCGAGATCGAGGGCGATTTCATGTCGATCGAGGCGCCGGTGCGCTTCGGCTTAGATCTGCCCAAAGGGCAAACGCGGCTGCCGATCGCTGACACCGAGCAGCTGCCCGCCGACTTTCGCCATTTCAAGGTGACGCTGACAGTCGGCGACTACAGCGCATCGCGTGTGTTCGGCGTCGAGATCTGTCACGCGCGCCGCCAGGGCGACGCGCCGGCAACGATCGCCGCGCGCATCGATGAGGCACTGGGCGAAGTCGCGGGTCACGCCGAGGCCGATACGGTGCGCGCGCTGGCGCGCCTGGCGATCGGGCAGGCGGGTGCGGAGACCGACGCCATGATCTCCGGCGCGCTGCCGGCTATCGAGGATTGTCACGATTGCGCCGACTTTATCCTGGTGCCGTTGCTGTGGTGCCGTGGGGTCTATGGCGACCGGCTGGCGGCGGACCTGCGTGGGCGCGTCGACAAGGCCATTCTCGGCTATCGCTACTGGATGGACGAGCCCGGCAACGATGTGCAGTGGTATTTTTCCGAGAACCACGCACTGCTCTTCCACACCGCCGCCTATATCGCCGGCGGGTTATTACCCGACGCACGCTTTGTGCGGTCAAGCCGCCTTGGCCGCGAGCAGTCGGCTGTGGGAGCGGCGCGGGTGCGGGCTTGGCTCTACCATTTCGAGGCATGGGAGATGGCTGAGTTCAACTCGGCGCCCTATTTCCCGATCGACCTCAAGGGCCTGTGCGCGCTCTATGCACTCGCTCCGGAGAAGGACATCGCTGAGCGTGCCGGCAAAGCCATCATCCGCCTGCTCGAGATCGTCGCCCGCTCGGCGCATCACGGCATGCTGACCGGCGCGCAAGGCCGCTCCTATGAGCACACGCTGCGCGCCGCGCGCTCGCTGGAGCTATCGGGCATCTGCCGCATGGTCTGGGGCAAGGGCAATTACGGCATGCGCTTCCATGCGCTGCCGCAGCTGGCGCTCTGCCTTCGCGACCACGGATTGAGCGTTCCCGCCGAGCTGGCGCCTATTGCCTCTCTTGCCGACGATACGGCGTGGGAATGGGCTTTTGCGCAGGGACAGGACCGCTTCGCCCGGCTCTACCACCACAAGACGCGCAACCATGCGATGGGCAGCGCCGCCGGCTATCGCTGGAACCAGTGGGGCTATCAGGAGACCGTCATCCATGCCCGGCTGGGCAACAATGCCGATGCGCAGATCTGGATCAACCATCCGGGTGAAGTCTTGCAGTCCGGCTATGGCCGCCCGTCCTATTGGGGCGGTTCCGGCACCTTGCCGAGGGTTCACCAATACCGCGACCTTGCCGTCGTCAGTTTTGCCTGTTCGGACGAACAGCCCGACTTCACGCATGCCTGGTTCCCGGCCAGCGCCTTCGACGCCGCGCAGGTGGATGGCCGCCGCGCCTTCGCGCAATCGGGCAACGCCTTTGCCATGCTGAAGACGGATGTGCCGCTGACGCAGATCAAGGGCGGGCAGACCGCCGGCAACGAGTTGCGGGCGGCGGGGCGCAAGACGATCTGGGTCGTTCGCCTCGGGGACAAGAACGCCGACCTGCCGGCGCTCGACGCCTGGGTCACCGCCTTTGCCGACATGTCGGTACGGCCGGGGGCCGAAGGCGAGCTTATCGTTGAGGATCCGGAATACGGCACTGTGCGTTTCCTCGCCGACGCGAAAGTGGTGGCTGAGGGACGGATACTTAATCCAGCCGACTGGACCGTGCGCGGTGAGGCGACGCGCATGCAGCGCAGGGAATAGGAGGATCGCCGCGCCCCTCATGGGAGGAGGGCATGGCGGCTTGGACCATCGGGGCGAGCCCCCGACAAAGGAGGAGACGAAAGCATGAAAAAGACCCGCACTCTGCTGGCCGCGCTATCGGTCAGCCTGCTCGCATCGACCAGCGCGTTTGCCGGCGACGTGCGCATCATGTGGTATTCGGACGGTGTCGAAGGCGATGTCATCCAGGACATCCTGAACCGCTTCATGAAGGACAATCCCGACATCCACATCACCCTCGACAACGTCGCCTACAAGGTGATCCAGGAGCAGCTGCCGATCCAGCTCGAAGCCGGCCAGGGTCCGGACATTGCGCGCGTCACCAACATCAAGGAACTCGCCCAGCACTGGCTGGATCTCAGGCCACTGGTCGCCGACGCGAAATACTGGGACGACAATTTCGGCGACACGCTGGACTGGATGCGACCCGACGGCTCCAAGGCCATCACCGGCTTCATGACCCAGCTTACGCTCACCGGCGGCTTCGCCAACAAGACGCTGTTCGAGCAGGCCGGCGTCGCGTTGCCGGGCGACAAGGCGACTTGGGACGACTGGATCAACGCCGCCGCCGAAGTTGCGAAGAGCCAGCAGCTGCCGGCAGCGTTCGCCATCGACCGCTCGGGTCACCGCATTTCGGGCGCCACCGTATCCTACGGTGCGAACTACGTCGGCGCCGACGGCAAGCCGGCGAAGGTCGACGACGGCACCAAGGCGTTCGTCGGTAAGCTCGTAGACTGGACCGCCAAGGGCCTGATGCTGAAGGACACCTGGGTGTCGGCGGCAGGCTCGACCTATCGCGCTGCAACGGACGATTTCATAAACGCGCAGATCCCGTTCTACTATTCAGGCAGCTGGCAGGTTGCCAATTTGTCGACCAAGATTGGCGACAGTTTCGACTGGATCGCGACCGGCTCGCCCTGCGGCACCGCGGGGTGTTCGGGCTTGAAAGGTGGCGCGGCACTCGTTGCCATCAAATACACCAAGAACCCCAAGGACGTTGCCAAGGTTATGGATTACCTGGCCAGCGAAGCCGTGGTGAAGGAGTTCAGTGAGCGCACGCTGTTCCTGCCAGCGCACAAAGGCGTCATCGCGAAAGGCGGATTGAAGTGGGGTTCGGCCGACAAGAATGTCGGTCCGGCGCTCGACAAGTTTGTCCAGGCGGCGGGTGAGACCTTGCCGGCAGCCGACGCGCTGCCGCCGTGGAAATGGGCCAATGCCTACTACGCCGCACTGGTGACCCGTGTCAGCCAGGTGATGGCCGGCGAACTTACCCTCGACGCTGCCTGGGTCAAGATCGACCAGGATATCGCCGACAAAGTCGCCGAGGCCAAGTGAGCGTCGCTGCGACATTGAAGGCATGGACCGGCGCTGTGCTCGCGGCGCCGGTCTTATGGCTGGCGTCGATCGTCAACGTGCCGCTCAACGCCTGGCAGCGCGCGACGGGCACCGGCGGCATGGCCGCCTTCTTCCTCGCCCCCAACATGGCGATCTTTGGCATCTTCGTCCTGGTGCCGCTGGTCATCAATTTCTTCTACTCGGCCACCTCAGGGACGGCTTACTTCCTGCAGGACCGCAGCTATGTGGGGCTGGAGCAATACCAGCGCCTGCTCGATTGCGGCAACTACCTGGACACCGCCACCTGCCGCGAGGACCTGTTCTGGAAGGCCGTGCACAACACCGGCCTGTTCGTCGTCGTGCAGGTGGCGCTGATGACGGTCGTGTCGATGGCGACCGCGCTGATCCTCAACCGCGAGATCGTCGGGCGCTCGTTCTGGCGCGCGGTGTTCTTCTTTCCGGTGCTGTTGTCGCCCGTCGTCACCGGCCTCATCTGGCGCTGGATCCTGCAGCGCCAGGGGCTGCTGAACATGATCGTCCATGACTTTGGGGGCGAGCCGCACAACTGGCTGACCGACCGATTCTGGGCTTTCACTGCCGCCGTCAGCGTTTCGGTCTGGGCGCATATGGGCTTCTACACACTCATCCTGCTTGCCGGCCTGCAGGCTATCCCGCGCGACCTCTACGAGGCGGCTGAGATGGATGGCACGAAGCCGGCGCGGGTATTCTGGCGCATCACGCTGCCGATGCTGATGCCGAACCTGCTTGTCGTCATCGTGCTGGCGCTGATCCGCGCCGTGCAGATATTCGACGAGGTCTATGTGCTGACCGGCGGTGGTCCGGGAACCTCAACCCTCTATCTCACGCAGTACATCTACGAGATCGGCTTCGCCTCGCTGCTGCGCAATCCAGGGCTGGCTTCGGCGGCCTCCATCCTGATGGGACTGGTGCTGGTCGTGCTGACCTTGGTGCAGTTGCAGGTCGGGCGCCGGGGCGAACGCAAGGGGGCGCGGCAATGAGCGGCGTCGCCGCATTCCTGACCCGCCGGCGCGGTGGCCGCTCCTGGCACTGGACCGACACTGTGACCTGGCTGTGGCTCGTCGGTGGTCTCGTCATCATATTCGGCCCGGCCATCTGGCTGGTTGGTTCGTCGTTGAAGACGCCGGCACAGCTCTCAGAGTTCCCGCCGACAATTTTGCCGTATGTCAGCCAGCAGACGAGCGTCGAAGGCTATGACAAGCCGCTCACCCTTTACACGGTGAAGCTGCCGGACGGCTCGAGCAAGGTGATGGCCGAGGTGCGCCGCATCGGCATCGTGGCGCAGATGATCGATCCCAAGGCGCCGAAGGACATCATCAAGGTCAATATTGCCGACCGGCAGCCGGTGCGTGAGATCGGCTTCGCGACTGAGAACTATATCGAACCCTTCGTCCATTTTGACTTCCTGCGCTATCTCCGCAATTCGGTTTTCGTCACTGCTATGGCGACGCTGATCACGCTGCTGACCAATTCGATGGCCGCCTTTGCGTTGTCAAAATATAAATTCCGCGGCCGCGATTTCACCATGCTCTTGATCGTCGGCACGCTGATGGTGCCGCTCTCGGTCATCCTGGTGCCGCTCTATTCGGTGGTCAGCGCCTTTGGCCTGCTCGATTCGCTGTGGGGCGTCATCCTGCCGACGGTGGCCACACCAACCGGCGTGTTCCTGTTGCGCCAGTATATGCTCACCATCCCCGACGAACTGCTTGATGCGGCGCGCATGGACAATGCGTCGGAATGGCAGATCTACTGGCGCATCGTGTTGCCACTCGCGGCACCGGCGCTCGCGGTGCTGGCGATCTTCTCGGTGGTCTGGCGCTGGAACGACTTCCTGTGGCCGCTGGTGGTGCTGTCGCGCAAGGAACTCTACACGCTCCAGGTCGGGCTCAACACCTATGCCGGCGAGCTCAATGTGCAGTGGCACTACATCCTGGCGATGACCGTGGTGACGATGATCCCCGTCGTCCTCGTCTTCGTTTTCCTGCAGCGATACATCACCTCCGGCATTGCCGGCACCGGGCTGAAGTGAGGGCGCCATGGGACGCATAACGCTGACCAACATCGATCGCGCCTACGGCAAGGTGAAGATCCTGCACGACATCAGTCTAGATGTCGGCGACGGCGAGATGCTGGTGCTTGTCGGCCCGTCGGGCTGCGGCAAGTCCACGCTGCTGCGGCTGATTGCCGGGCTCGACCAACCGACCGGCGGCAAGATCGAGATCGACGGCGCCGACGTCACCGAGGTCTCGGCCGCACAGCGCGGGCTCGCCATGGTGTTCCAGTCCTATGCGCTCTACCCGCATATGAGCGTGCGCCAGAACCTTGCCTTTGGGCTCGAAAACATCCGCATGCCGAAAGCCGAGATCGACCGGCGCATCGCGGAAGCGGCGCGCATGCTGGAAATCGCGCCCTATCTCGACCGCAGGCCAGGGCAGCTCTCCGGCGGCCAGAAGCAACGCGTGGCGATCGGCCGTGCGGTGGTGCGCAATCCGACCGCCTTCCTGCTCGACGAACCGCTGTCCAACCTCGACGCTGAACTTCGCATCTCGACGCGCGCCGAACTCGCAGCCCTGCACAAGCGGCTGGCCACCACGATGATCTATGTCACCCATGACCAGGTCGAGGCGATGACGCTCGCCGATCGCATCGTGGTGATGCGCGCCGGCAAGATCGAGCAGATCGGCCGACCGCTCGACCTCTATAATGCGCCGGCCAACCTGTTCGTCGCAGGCTTTATCGGCGCGCCGCGCATGAACCTGCTGCCGGTCAAGGTGTGTTCCGCCAGCGCGACCGAGGTGCATGTCGACGGTCCGGGCGGGCTTTCGGCCGCGGTCGCAGCCGACGGGACCGCGCTAAAGCCGGGAGACGACGCGACGCTTGGCATCCGGCCACACGACATCGAACTTTCGGACGGCGGCAGCGGCGCGGTCAGCGCGCAGGTTACGCTGGCCGAAGCGCTGGGCCCGGAAACTGTCGTTCATGCCATTATTGCCGGCGACAACAAGCTGGTCGCCGTGCTCAAGCGGCAAGGCGTCGAAACGCAGGGCCTGCCGCTCAGCCTGGCTTTGCCGCCGGAGCGGCTGCACCTCTTCGATTCCGCCGGGCTGCGCGTCGCCTCGCGCTAATCGTCAGTAAGGAAGCGCCGGAAAAAGCCGGCCACGGCGGCGCGTATGGCTGGCGTTTCGACATGGCCGCTCTCGGGTTCCCGGTGAAGGATGAGATGGTCGCCGGCTCTGGCCCGCTCATAGCGGCTCGTGTTTGCGAGAGCGCGCAATCGACAGCTGCCGGCGGCGCCAACGGATCCTGGTCGCCCATGCCGACAAATTGCGGTCGTGGCGCGATGCGTCCGGCGATCTCGCCATTGGCGGCCAGGTTCAGCAATCCTGGAACTGTAAGGTAGATGCCGTGCAAACCGTGCGCGCCGATCGGGCGTATGGATATGGTCGAAAAATGTTGCATAGCCGATCTTGATGCTCTTAGGCAGGCTCGTGATATCGAGCGGACCCGGGCCTCCAAGCACCGGGCCATACCAGCAGAACGTTCCCAATCGGCGTAGTATGTCGAGCGACCCTTCGAAAGGTCGCCGGCCCGGAGCCATCATAAACTAGTGGCGGCAGTTCGGTACCGTGCTCAAGCAGGTCGGCGACGACGATGTCTTGTCGATCGAGCACGAGGACACGAGCTAACCCCGATGGAAGGTATGCGAAAATCCGTCGCGCTCCTGCGCAATATGGTGATCAACCTGTCATAAAGCCAGGACTTGCAGAGGTTCGGGCAGAGTGAGCATCGCCCGCTATCTCGACCTCCACGACGAACTGGCGATCTCCGAACAGGCCGAGCTTTGGCGCCGTCCGAAAAGTGCCAATGACGCGCGAAGCGATCTGGATGGCCGGTCCTGGTGCGAAGGGGGCATAGGGTCGCCATATTCGACTGTTTGGCTGCCGCGGGACCATACGGAAATATACGGCAAGATTTCTGATTTTGGCCCACGAAAAAGTCAATGAAATCAATGATTCCGGTACATCCTCCGGGCCCACTATATTATTATATATCAATATCTTACGCCTAATTCATCGAGTTTGAATTGAGCGCTGCCGGGTAAATCTATGGCTTCGGGGTAAAATGGTTTGGGCCGTTCGTGAGTTTTCTCCGTCTTCTTAATGGCACCCGTCACACGTAGCTCAACATTCCCGGCTCCAAAAGACCTTTCAGCGATGCGTGCGGTAATCGGCGGCAACGACGTGCAATTAGGCGGGTTCTGAACTCGGCCACAGCCTCAAATTGCTCGAAGGCGCTCGTGTGTTGATGTCGCCATTGAATGCGCGAGGGCAGGTCGCGGCCTAGAAGCTAGGTCAATAGCTGGCTTCGCCAGTTCCGGCCATACAGAGGAGGCGACCGTCGTTGACGTCTCCGAAAGCAACGATGAGGTCATCGGGATCGTCAGCCTCACGCCAAAGTCTGTGGGTGGCGCAGACGCGGCAGCGCCGGCTTGGTTAGGCCCAGCCTAAGCAGAATTATCGAAAATCATTATTTGTGCATCGCACACAGCGTGCTTTGCTCCATCCGCCGGCTGAAAGAGAACAAAAAGAACGTCAGGTGGCAGCCTTCGGCGATGCGTCCGAAGGCGGGTTGTTTTGGTGCGGACAGCGCCTGACCTCAGAAAAAGACAGGGGAACGTGATGACGACAATAATCTCGAAGTTTCGCCGTGCCGCGCTTTCGGCCGGCATTGCCCTCAGCGCGCTTTCGGTGAGCCTCCACGCCGAAGCCGGCAGCTTGAAGCTGGGCATGACGACCTGGGTCGGATACGGCCCGCTCTTCCTTGCGCGCGACATGGGCTACTTCAAGGAAGGCGGCCTCGAAGTCTCGCTCGAAGTCATCGAGGAAGCATCGATGTACATGGCGGCCGTCGCCGCCGGCGAGCTCGACGGCAGCGCCTCGACCATCGACGAAATCATGAAGTACCGTTCGAAGGACGTCTGCTTCAAATCGGTCTATGCATTGGACGACAGCCATGGTGGCGACGGCGTCTTGGCGCCGAGCAGCGTCAAGAGCGTCGCCGACCTCAAGGGCATGGAAGTCGGGCTGAATGAAGGCTCGGTCTCGCAGTTCTGGTTCAACATCCTGCTCAAGCAGGCCGGTCTTAGCCAGGCCGATGTGAAGGTCACCAATATGACGGCGGATGATGCCGCCGCCGCCTTCATGGCCGATCGCATTCCCGTTGCCGTCACCTGGGAGCCGCATCTGACGTTGGCCAAGAAGGAAAACAAGGGCCAGGTCCTAATCGACTCGTCGAAGACGCCCGGCTTGATCGTCGACGTGGTGGCGCTGAACTGCGACTACATTACGAAGAATCCAGTGGATGTCGAGGCGCTGGTGAAGGGGCTCTACAAGGCCAACGAGTTCATCAAGGAAAATCCCGAGAAAGCCTATGAAGTGATGGCTAAGGGCGTCGGCGGCTGGCTCAAGGATCCGAAGGACTTCGCCTCCTCCGCCGCGGGCGTGAACTTCTACGGCAAGGAGCGCAATGCGCAATTTTTCGCCGGTGGCGAGAATGGCGAAGCCGGCAAGCTGATCAAGCTCGGCGGCGACGTCTGGGGCGGCTTCGGCAAGCTCAAGATGGACATCAAATACGATGACCTCGTCGATCCGTCCTTCCTGACAAAGTGATCTGGCCTCGCAAAGCGAGTTCGTTGGACCGCAGGCCGAGCCTTTCGCCTGCGGTCTATCCAGCCCAAAGGGTTTCCCTGTGACATTGGCACCGAATGCAACGTCTCCCATCAGCCATATCGTGACCAAGAGCGTGGATAAAAATCAGCCCGGTCGATCCGCCTGGAAAGCTGTCGCCACGCCGTTTCAGGCCGTGTCGCGCCCTCTCTCCATCACGCTCAGCGTCCTGGTCTGGTGTGCGGTCATCGGCGGCTGGTTCGCTCTGACCTATTCCGGAGCGGTCAAGGAAATGTTCCTGCCGCGCCCGGAATCCGTCTTGTCCACCACCATCAGGATGGTGCTTGACGGCTCCTTGTGGGAGCACGTGCTCGCCAGCGTCCAGGTGGTGCTGATCGGTTTCGTCATTTCGAGTATCGTGGCGGTGCCGCTCGGCTTGACGATGGGCACCTACCGCATCGTCCAGGCGGCGCTCGATCCGCTTGTCAATTTCATCCGCTATCTACCGGTGACGTCCTTCGTACCACTGTTCATCCTGTGGATCGGCATCGGCGTCGAGCAGCGCGTGGCCGTCATCATCTTCGGCATCTTCTTCCAGCAGCTGGTGATGATCGCCGACAGCGCCCGCAGCGTCCAGCGCGACCTCGTCAACGCAGCCTATACGCTTGGCACGAAACGCAGCGACACCGTCTTCCACATTGTCTTTCCGGCCACGCTTCCCAACGTGCTCGACGTGCTGCGCGTCACTATGGGCTGGGCTTGGACCTATCTCGTCGTCGCCGAACTCGTCGCCGCCCGCAGCGGACTTGGTTACATCTCGCTCAAGGCGATGCGCGGCTTCCAGGTCGACGTCATCTTCATGGCCATCGCCATGATCGGCATCCTTGGTCTTTGCACCGACCAATTGTTCCGGGGCATCCGCCGCCTCGTCGCTCCCTGGGCCAATTGAGGATTTGCTGAAATGGACGCCCTGACACTCGCGACGAAACCGAAGAGCGCCGACATCGGCGTTGACAATGTGGCGCTGCGCTACGGCACGGGCGACAACGCCGTGCTGGCGCTGGACGGCATCTCGTTCCATGTCGCGCCCAATGAGTTCTGTGTGATCGTCGGCCCATCCGGCTGCGGCAAGTCGAGCCTGCTCTATCTCATCGCCGGACTCGAGGAGCGCACCGGCGGCACGATCGCCGTCGGCGGCAAGCCGGTCACCGAGCCGGGTCCGGATCGCGGCATGGTGTTTCAGGCCTACACGCTGTTTCCCTGGCTGACGGTGGCGCAGAACGTCGAATACGGTCCGAAGCGCAAGGGCATGTCGGCGGCCGAGCGCAGGGCGATCGTCGAGCATTTTCTCCATGAGGTCGGCCTGGCGAAATTCGCCAACCATTATCCCTCGCAGCTGTCGGGCGGCATGAAGCAGCGCGTGGCGATTGCGCGCGCGCTCGCCAACGATCCGCAGGTGCTGCTGATGGACGAACCCTTCGGCGCGCTCGACAGCCAGACCCGCCACTCCATGCAGAAGCTTCTCTTGAGGATCTGGGACCATTCCAAGAAAACCGTCCTGTTCGTCACCCACGACATTGACGAGGCGATCCTGCTGGCGGATCGGGTGCTCGTCATGTCCGGCCGGCCGGGCCAGATCAAGAAGGAAATCCGCGTCGGCCTGCCGCGTCCGCGCAGCATGGATCTGGTCATGGAGCCGAACTTCATCGCCATGAAGCGGGAAATCCTCGATCTCTTGAAGAACGACGAAGACGAAGAGCACTAAATGCATGTCGCCCAAAAGTGACCTCGGTTTTGGGAAGACGACATGCATGAAACGAAGACCGGTGGTCTTCGTTGTGGACCACGAAATAGGCACGGCATGAGCATCGCGACCGTGGGATTCGACTATATCGTCATCGGCGCGGGCTCGGCCGGTTGCGTCCTGGCCAACAGGCTGAGCGCCAACCCCGCCAACCGCGTCTGCCTCATCGAGGCCGGCGGCAGTGACGACCGCACAAGGGTGCGTGTGCCGGCCGGCATTCTCTCGCTCTACGGCAATCCGGCCTTCGACTACGGCTACAAGGGTGTGCCGCAGCCGCTGCTCAACAACCGCCGTATACCGGTCAACCGGGGCAAGCTTCTTGGCGGATCGAGTTCGATCAATTCGATGGTCTATATTCGCGGCGCCGCCCAGGATTACGACGAGTGGGCAGCGCTCGGCTGTGCGGGGTGGTCCTATGCCGACGTGCTGCCGGTCTTCAAGAGACTGGAGCGGAACCTCCTGTCCCAGAGCCCGGCCTATCATGGCTTCGAGGGCGAACTGCTGGTCGACAATCCGCGGGATCCCAACGCCGTATCCCATCTGTGGGTAGAGGCGGGTCGGGGCCTGGGCCTGCCCGAAAACCGCGATTTCAACGCCGATGGCCAACTCGGCCTGGGCATCTACAACGTCACCCAGGACAAGGGCCAGCGCTTCTCGGCCTACACCGCTTTCGTCCGGCCGGTTCTCGGCCGGTCGAACCTCCAGGTCCTGTCGGGCGTCGAGGTGCTCGATCTGGCCGTCGAAAGCGGGCGCGTCGCGGGCGCCAATGTGATCAAGGACGGCGCGGTCCAAAGGCTGACATGCCGCGCCGAAATCGTGCTCAGCGCGGGCGCGATCGGATCGCCGCGCATCCTGCTTGCTTCCGGCATCGGGCCGGCCGACGAGCTGAAGGCGGCGGGGATAGAACCGCTTATGAACGTGCCGGGCGTCGGCAAGAACCTGCGCGACCATGTCGACGGCATGATCACCGTGCGGTCGAACGGCGCCAGGACGCTTGGCCTGTCGCTCGCCAATCTGCCGGCGATGCTGGCTGCACCCTTTCAGTATTTCGTCTGGCGCAAGGGCATGCTGACGACCAATTATGTCGAGGCCGGCGGCTTCGCCAAGACGAAATATGCCGGCGATATTCCCGATGTCCAATTCCACTTTGTTCCGGGCTACCGCAGCCATCGCGGCCGGCTCGTCGAATATGGCCACGGCTATGCCGTGCACACCTGCGTGCTCAGACCCGGAAGCGTCGGCGAAATCACGCTTGAGCGTGACGGCACCCGCCGCAACGTGCTGATCGATCACCGCTTCTTCAGCGGCGGGCAGGACGCCCTGACCCTTGTCGAAGGCATCAAGCTGGCGCGCTCGATCCTGGCTTCGCCAGTTTTTGCCGATATTCGCGGACCGGAAATCCTGCCGGGACCCGATGTCGTCACCGACGACGAGATCCTCGCCTATCTGCGTGCCGAAGCATTGACCGTCTATCACCCGGTCGGCACGGCCAAGATGGGCACCGATGCAATGGCAGTGGTCGATCCCGCCGGCCTCAAGGTGCGCGGCTTCGGCAATCTGCGCGTGGCGGACGCCTCGATCATGCCGACGCTGATTGGCGGCAACACTAATGCGCCGTCCATGATGATCGGCGAAAAGGCGGCCAGGGCGATGCTGTCGTAGTCTCGCGTTGGCCGACTCTCCTGGCATTTAGGGACAAGCTAACCACTGCCACGTGAAATCGTAATTTTCGGTAATCAGTCCCTCCGGTACACCAGCGATCTGACCTCCTCGCATCCGCAGAAACTCTTGGGGGGAAAGGACGCAGAAATGTCGGTGGAAAAAATAGACACGCTTGTCATCGGCGGTGGCCAGGCCGGGGTGGCTATGTCTGAGCATCTGAGCAAATGCGCGGTGCCGCATCTCGTTCTCGAGCGTGGCCGGATCGCCGAGCGCTGGCGTTCGCAGCGATGGGACTCGCTCGTTGCCAATGGGCCAGCCTGGCATGACCGTTTCCCGAGCATGGAATATCCCGTGACGGGTCCCGACGGCTTTCCCTCCAAGGAAGAGGTTGCGGACTATTTCGCCGCCTATGCAAGGCAGATCAATGCGCCGATCCGCTGCGGCGTCGAGGTCAAGCTCGCGCAAAGAAATGTCGGTCGGCCCGGATTCCGAGTCGAGACGTCCGATGGGGTGATCGAAGCCAACAGCATCGTCGCGGCGACCGGACCTTTCCAGGTCCCCGTCATCCCCGCCCTTGTCCCCGGCGATGCCGGCATTCTGCAGATTCATTCCAGCGCGTACCGCAACCCCGGACAGTTGCCAAAGGGCGCGGTGCTGGTGGTCGGGGCGGGATCGTCAGGTGTGCAGATCGCCGACGAGCTTCAGCGCTCGGGGCGGCGCGTCTACCTCTCGGTCGGCCCGCACGACCGCCCGCCACGAGCCTATCGCGGGCGCGATTTCTGCTGGTGGCTTGGCGTTCTCGGCAAATGGGACCTCGAAACCCCGGGGCCTGGCACGGAACATGTCACGATTGCGGTGAGCGGCGCGCGTGGGGGCGAAACGATTGATTTCCGTCGGCTGGCCGCGCAGGGGCTTACCCTCGTCGGCATGACCAAGACATATCAGGGCGGCGTGCTGACCTTCGCCCCCGATCTGGCGAAGAACATTGCCCGCGGTGACGCCAACCTGATGTCGCTTCTGGACGAGGCCGACGCCTATGTCGCGCGCAACGGTCTCGACCTCCCGGAGGAGCCCGCGGCCCGGCGGATCGACCCGGATCCGGAATGCCTGGTCAATCCGCTTCGTGAGCTCGATCTGGCCGGGGCCGGGATCGCGGCGATCATCTGGGCGACAGGCTTTGCCGTCGATTACAGCTGGTTGAAGGTCGATGCCTTTGACGAGAAGGGCCGGCCAAGGCATCAGCGCGGGGTCTCGACCGAGCCTGGAATCTATTTTCTCGGCCTGCCTTGGCAGTCGCGAAGAGGATCGAGTTTCATCTGGGGCGTCTGGCATGATGCCAAGCATGTCGCAGACCGGATTTCGACGCAGCGCAAATATCTGGCCTACCATGCTGCCGCACGGCGCGAGACCATGGACGCCTGACCGACAACAGCCACGAGCCCGATCTGATGGAGACCAGAATGGCGCATACGAGAATCCGCAAGTTCAACACGAAAGACACCTATCCCGAGCAGAAGCTCGACAATGATCTGTGCCAGGCGGTCGTCACGCGGGGCGGCCGGACGGTCTATCTGCGCGGCCAGTGTCCTCAGGATCTCGACACCGCCAAGAATGTCGATAGCCACGATCCGGCCGAGCAGACGCACAAGGTGATGCAGAACATCAGGCAGCTCATCGAGGAGTGCGGCGGCACCATGGAGCATCTGGTGAAGGTGGTCGTCTACATCACCGACGTGCGCCATCGCGAGGCGGTCTACCGCACCATAGGCGAGTACATCAAAGGCGTGCATCCCGTTTCGACCGGCCTCGTCGTGCAGGCCCTGGCGCGGCCGGACTGGCTGGTCGAGATCGACGGCACCGCCGTCATTCCGGACTGATCATCATGACCTTCTCCATCGTCGCGCGATGCAGCCGCACCGGCATGTTCGGCGTCGCGGTGTCGTCTTCCTCTCCGGCGGTGGCGGCGCGTTGCGCCTATGCGCAGGCGGGCGTGGGCGCGGTCGCCAGCCAGAACGTCACCGATCCGACGCTCGGCACCAGGGGGCTCGAACTGCTGGCGCGCGGTGCCTCGGCCGCCGAGGCGGTCGCTATCCTGAAGCGCACCGGCGCCTACAGCGACTACCGTCAGGTGCTGGCTGTCGATGTCGCCGGGACAACCGCTATTCACTCCGGGCCTAAGGCGCTTGGCATCTGGGCGGAGGCGCGTGCGGACAATGTCGCCTGCGGCGGCAACATGCTGGCCCATGATGGCGTGCCGCAAGCCATGGTCGAGGCCTTCCTCGCCTCTGAAGGGCATCTCGGCGACCGCCTGATCGCGACCCTGCGCGCCACGCTGAGAGTGGGTGGCGAGGCGGGCCCGGTCCACTCCGCTGGAATGAAACTGGTGCGCGAAGTCGCATGGCCCGTCGCGGACCTGCGCTGCGACTGGACAGACGACTGCCCGATCGAGCAATTGGCAAGCCTGTGGGAAATCTACAAGCCGCAGCTCGATGCCTATGTGACCCGTGCGATCAATCCGTCCGACGCGCCGAGCTACGGTGTGCCGGGCGACGAGTAGCCGGCACACAGGGGGAAGGCATCCGCGTGAGTCACAAGGACTGGATCAGCAAGGCATCCGCGATCCGTTTTCGCGACAAGGCGTTCATCGACGGCAAGACGGTCGCGGCGCGTTCGGGCCGAACCTTCGCCAGCATCAACCCGGCCACCGGCGAAACGCTGGCCGAGGTGGCGTCCTGCGGCGAGGAAGATATCGATCTCGCCGTTGCCGCGGCGCGCCGCAGTTTCGAGGCCGGTGTCTGGTCACGCACAAGACCGGCGCACCGCAAGGAGGTGCTGCTGCGGCTGGCGCGGCTGCTGCGCGAAAACCTGGAGGAGCTTGCCCTGCTCGAGTCGCTCGACACGGGCAAGCTTGTCATGGATGCGGCGACTGTCGATGTCCCGGGTTCTGCGGCGATCTTCCAGTGGTATGGCGAGGCCATCGACAAGATCTACGACGAAGTGGCGCCGACCGGCGGAAGCGATCTGGTGCTGGTGCGGCGCGAGCCGCTCGGCGTCATCGGCGCCGTGGTGCCGTGGAATTTTCCGCTCGACATGGCGACCTGGAAATGCGCGCCCGCGCTGGCGGCGGGCAATTCGGTAGTGCTGAAGCCTGCGGAGCAGTCGCCTTTCTCGGCACTCCGGCTGGCGGAACTTGCCATGGAGGCGGGCCTGCCCGCCGGTGTGTTCAATGTCGTGCCTGGCCTTGGCGAGACGGCCGGCCAGGCGCTCGGCCGCCACATGGATGTGGATTGCCTTGCCTTCACCGGATCGACCTCGGTCGGCAAGATGTTCCTGCAGTATTCGGGCCAGTCGAACATGAAGCAGGTCTGGCTTGAAACAGGTGGCAAAAGCCCGAACCTTGTCTTCGCCGATTGCGGCGATCTCGATGCGGCAGCCGACATGGCGGCGTTCGGCATCTTCTTCAACCAGGGCGAGGTCTGTTCGGCCAATTCGCGCCTGCTCGTGCAACGCGGCATCAAGGATGCGCTTCTGGAGAAGCTGGCGGAGCGCGCTGCGGCCACCCAGCCTGGCGATCCGCTCGACCCGGCCTCGAAAATGGGCGCCATGGTCGATGCCCACCACGCCGCCAACGTCATGCGGTTCGTCGAGGCCGGCAAGAAGACCGCGCGCCTGGTTGCCGGCGGCGATCGGGTCACGATCAACGGTCGCGGCAGCTTCATACAGCCCACCATCTTCGACAATGTTGCCCATGACGACCCGATTGCCCGCGACGAGATATTCGGACCGGTGCTTTCGGTCATAGCCTTCGACGACGAAGAGGAGGCTATCCGCATTGCCAATGACAGCCCGTACGGACTGGCCGCATCACTGTGGACCGACAGTCTCTCGCGCGCGCACCGCGTTGCCGGCCGGCTCCGCGCCGGCACGGTTTCCGTCAATACGGTCGATGCGCTGAGCCCGATGACCCCGTTCGGCGGGATCAAGCAATCCGGCTTCGGTCGCGACCTGTCGCTGCATTCGCTGGACAAGTACACCGCGCTGAAAACGACATGGATCAAGTACTGAGGCAGTGCGGGCGCTTGATCGCAGCGCCCAAACCGGCAACATAGCCGCCCATGCCGTTACGCTTCACGCTGAGACAACTGGAATATTTCGTCGCCGTCGGCGAAGCCGGCTCCATTACCAAGGCGGCCGAACAGGTCAATGTTTCGCCGCCTTCGATCTCGGCGTCCATCGCGCAGCTCGAGGCCGAATTCGGCGTCCAGCTTTTTGTGCGCAAGCATTCGCATGGCCTGTCACTCACGGCCGGCGGGCGCGTTTTCCTCAAGGAGGCCGCCAGGCTGCTGGCCGACGCCGACGCTTTGCACGATATTGCCGGCGACATCGCCGAGAAGGTGCGTGGGCCGCTGGCGGTCGGATGCCTGCTGACCTTCGCGCAAATCGTCATGCCGACCCTGCGCATGAAGTTCGAGCGCGCCTATCCCGAGGTGCGGTTCAGGCAGTTCGAACGCAACCAGGGTCAGCTGCTCGAAATGTTGCAACGAGGCGAAATCGACGCGGCGCTGACCTACGATCTAGAACTGTCGCAGGACACGACGTTCGAACCGCTGATGCTGGTTCCGGCCTATGTCATGTTGCCACAGGGGCACCGCTTCGCCGGCAAGGCTTCCATCACGCCGGAAGAGCTGGCCGACGAGCCGATGGTGCTGCTCGACCTGCCATATAGCCGCGAATATTTCCTCTCGGCCTTTCATTCGCGAGGCATCCGGCCGAACATTGCCGAGCGCACCGGCGACATCGCGGTGATGCGTTCGATGGTTGCGAACGGCTTCGGCTATGGCATCGCCAACATGCGGCCGCTCAACACGCTGGCGCCGGACGGCAAGCCTCTGGTCTTCGTGCCTCTGGAGGGGGATTTGCGGCCTCTGACCATGGGGGTTGCATTACCCAACGCTGAGCATCGCACCCAAACGGTGCAGGCATTCATCGATCATTGCCGCCGTTTCGTCGTCGAACAGGGCGTGTTCGGCAGCGGTAGGGTCGTGGAATAGCGGCGTTGCTTCATGCCACCTGAAGCCGGCGATCGGCAAGCCGCCGCAGCAGATTGTCCAGCATGCCGTCGCAGCGGCGCATCTGTTCGACGCTGACGAATTCGTCCGATCTGTGCCCTTGCGCCATCGAGCCTGGTCCGCACACGATGGTCGGCGTGCCGAGGTCGCGGCTGAACAATCCACCTTCGGTGCCGAAGGCAACCTTGATGGTGTCGTTGGCGCCGGTCAACGATTTGACGAAGCCTACGGCCTGCGAGTTCGCAGGCGTGTCCAGCCCTGGATAGGTGTTGGTGATATCGATGTCGATGGCCGCCTCTGGCGCGATCGTTGAAGCCGCAGCGGCAATGCGCGCTGCCGCCGCGCGCAACCCATTGAGGATTTGGTCGGGATTGTCGGCCGCGACATTGCGGATCTCGAAGTCGAGCTGGCAGAGGTTCGGCACGATGTTGAGCGCCACGCCGGCATTCATCTTGCCAACGTGGACGGTCGTGTAGGGAATGTCGTAGTCGCCGTCGCGTACGCCATCGCGCGCCAGCCGATCCTGTTCTTGGCGCAGTGCGGAGACGAAGTCACAGCCCAGATGAATGGCATTGAGTGCCAAGGGGGCCAGCGCCGAATGGCCTTCCCGTCCCCTGCAGATGGCGCGCACCGCAAGCTTGCCCTTGTGGCCGGTCGCAACCTGCATGCTGGTCGGCTCGCCGACGATGCACAACAATGGCCGGTGCGGCGCAGCATGCAGCATGTCGATAAGGCTGTGCACACCGATGCAGCCGACCTCTTCGTCGTAGGAAAGCGCCAGATGCAAGGGCGTTTGCAGGCTCATTTTCGAGGCCTTGAGGCACGCGGCAAGCGCACAGGCCACGAAACCCTTCATGTCGGCCGCGCCGCGGCCGTAAAGCTTGCCGTCGCGCGCGCTCATCTCGAAAGGCGGCAGCGTCCAGTCCTGGCCGTCGATGGGGACGACATCGGTATGGCCGGACAGCATGACGCCGGGAGTGTCGGCCGGCCCTATGGTGGTGAAAAGGTTCGCCTTATGGCCGTCCGCGCTGCGGACGATCTGGCATGCAATGCCCTGTGCCGCCAACAACTCCGTCACGTAGCCGATGAGGTCGAGATTCGAAACGCGGCTCACCGTCGGGAATGCGATCAGCTTTTCAAGGATTCGGATGCTGTCCATGTGTTGTATGTCTCATTGGCCGTGCGCGCTATCTAGCATCGCGTGGCCGCGGCGCTGAAGTCGCATTTGGCTCAGCCGGGATTCACCGGATGCTAACCCAGGCGGCGGGGGCTGATTAGGCGCGTCCTAATCGGCACAGAAGAAATCTGTAGTTTTCCGGCGCGCGCCGCAACTTATGAGTAGGTTCACGGCATCTACCCACCGTCAAGGTTTGAAAGCATCACCGCGCATGCCGCGATGCGACGCTGGCAGGAAGGAAGCACCATGCGTGATCCACGCTACGACATTCTGTTCGAGCCTGTGAAGATCGGTCCGGTGACCGCCAAGAACCGCTTCTACCAGGTGCCGCACTGCAATGGCGGCGGCTATCGCGATCCGTCCGCCGCGGCCGAGATGCGGCGCATCAAGTCGGAAGGCGGCTGGGGTGTCATTTTCACCGAGCAAACCGAGATGCACCACACCTCGGAGATCACGCCCTTCATCGAGCTCAGGCTGTGGGACGACGCCGATATCCCGGCGCTCGCCAGGATGGCCAAGGCCATGCACCAGCATGGCGCGCTGGCCGGCATCCAGCTGGCCTATTCCGGTATCAACGGACCGAACCTCTACACCAAGGAAGTGCCGCGCGGACCGTCGGCCTTGCCCATCCGCACCTTCACCAATGACCCGGTTCAGGCACGCGCCATGGACAAGCAGGATATACGCGACCTGCGCCGCTGGCATCGCAATGCCTTCAAACGCGCCAAGCTGGCGGGTTTCGACCTGGTCTGTCTCTACGGCGCGCATGGCTTCGGCATCATCCAGCACTTCCTGTCGACCGCCACCAACCAGCGCAGCGACGAGTATGGCGGCTCGCTGGAAAACCGCTCGCGGCTGATGCGGGAGCTGATTGAGGAGGGCAGGGACGCCATCGGCGACACTTGCGGCCTGACGCTGCGGCTATCGCTGGACGAGATGATCGGCGAGCTGGGTTTCGCCAATTCCGAAGTGCGCGACATGATCGAGATGCATGCCGACCTGCCCGACCTCTGGGATCTGGCCCATGGCGCCTGGGAGGACTGCTCCGGGCCGTCGCGGTTCAAGGAGGAGGCCGCGCAGGAGAGCCTCGTGTCCGGCATCAAGAAGCTGACCTCAAAGCCGGTCGTCGGCGTCGGGCGCTTTACGTCGCCGGACGTGATGGTGAAGATGATCAGGTCCGGTACGCTTGATTTCATCGGCTGCGCGCGCCCGTCGATTGCCGACCCCTTCCTGCCGAAGAAGGTGGAAGAGGGGCGGATCGAGGACATTCGCGAATGCATCGGCTGCAACATCTGCATCGCCGGCGACATGACCATGTCGATCTCGCGCTGCACGCAGAACCCGACCTTCATGGAGGAATGGCGCAAGGGTTGGCATCCGGAGCGGATGCAGGCCAAGGGCGACAGTGAGAGCGTGCTGATCGTCGGCGCCGGTCCCGCCGGGCTTGAGGCCGCCCGCGCACTCGGCCTGCGCGGCTACCAGGTGGCGATCGCCGAGGCCGGCACCGAGCTCGGCGGCCGCGTGGCACGCGAGTGCCGCTTGCCTGGTCTCTCCGCCTGGGGTCGCGTACGCGACTATCGCCAATATCAGCTCAGCCAGATGTCCAATGTCGACGTCTATTTCGAGAGCCGATTGTCCGCCGAGGATATCCTGGCCTTCGGGTTTCAGAACATCGCCATTGCCACCGGCTCGACATGGCGCCGTGACGGCGTGGCGCGTGCGCATGTCGTGCCGATGCCGATGGATCTGGCCATGCCGCTCTATACCCCGGACGACCTGATGAGCGGAAATGTACCGACCGGCAACGTCGTGTTGTTCGACGACGACCACTACTACATGGGTGGCGTTCTGGCAGAGCTTATGGCGCGCCGGGGCGCGAAGGTGACGCTGGTGACGCCGTCCGCCTATGTGTCCGACTGGACCCGCAACACGCTGGAGCAAGGCACCATCCATCGCCGGCTGGCCGAGCTCGGCGTCGAGATCGTGCTGAACCAGATCATGACTCACATCGTGTCGGGAGGTGTTGTCACTGCCTGTGCTTATACGGGCACCCGACATGACATCGCCGCAGATGGCGTGGTGCTGGTGACGTCGCGCCAACAGGACGATGGCGTCTGGCGCGAATTGAAGGCGCGGCGGGACGAGTGGGCCGATAGTGGCATTCGCTCGATCAAGGTCATCGGCGATGCCGAGGCGCCAGGCCCGATTGCCTGGGCGACCTACGCCGGCCATCGTTTCGCTCGTGAGCTGGACGAACTCGATATCGGCGACGCGCTGCCGTTCCGGCGAGAAGTGACGGCACTGGCCGCGGAATAGAGGACGGGATCATCCTTAACCCAGGCTTTTGGGAGATCGTGTTGGGAAGCGCGATCTCTAGCGGAAATGACGGTTTTTTACCTGCCGCGAAGATGGACCTGTACCTGCCTGTGAAGGAGGTAAGGGTACTTTAAAGCGGTCGCGGGACGATACGGTACAATACGGGAAGACTTTTTATTTTGGCCCACGAAAAAGCCAATGAAATCAATATTTCTCGCACATCCTCCGGGCCCACCATTATCGTTATTTATCAGTGGCTTATTGGCGGGTTCGCCACGAGGTTCGCCAACAGGCTCGCCAAGCAGCGGCTTGCACGTTACCAGCCGTACGACTCGGTCCATGCCCTGCACAGCCAAACGCACCTGCGAGGCTTCCCGGCGACCATGCGCGGGGAACGATTCTCACGATCAGGGGGGCGATGCCTCCCTGGCTCCGAGCTGCGCATTCTAGCTGAATTGGGATTCCCCAGGATTGAGCAAAGACGTTCAAGGTCCATGCCGCCGGCTACAGGCGTGGTCTCACCAAGCCATCAGAGCGGGCACTGCGACGCCGTGACCTTGGCCTCAAACCCCAGCTTGGCTAGAGTTCGTAGTATGCTGAAGGCCATTCACCACGTCGCGCTCATCTGCACCGATCAGGATCGGTCGCGACGGTTCTACGTTGAACTCCTCGGCCCACGATCTCATCCGGGAGGTCTATCGGCAGGAGCGGCAGGTGCGTCACTCGCTGATCGGTTCAGGCGCCAGCGACCTGGTGGCCGATGTTCTGCTGGGAATCGACCGATTGTTCAGGGAGTTCGCGGAAACGACAGCGACTTTTACAGACCTGACCGGCAAGGCGCCGCGATCTGTCGCTGCCTGGTTGAGTGAGAACATCGTGGCTTTTCAAAAATAGTCCCACGAATAACTTGGTTGCCAGTTGGTAAACATTCGCTGAATGCCCGGACCAATCTGGCTCCGGGCATCCATTGTCAAAGTAACCTAGATGTCAGGCTGCATCGCGGAAACCAACGATGGCCTTGATCTCGAGAAACTCGGCAATTGCCATCGGACCCCATTCACGTCCGTTGCCGGACTGCTTGTAGCCGCCGAAGGGTGCAGCCAGATCAAGATTAACATTGTTCAAGTAGACTTGGCCGGCACGCAGGCGACGCGCGATGGCTTCGGCCGCAACCCGCTCACCCTGCACATAGGCGGCAAGGCCGTAGGTCGTGTCGTTGGCGATCCTCACTGCTTCCTCTTCGTCGGAATAGGCGATGATGACCAGGACTGGCCCGAAGATTTCTTCACGTGCGATCGTCATGTCGTTGCGCACATCGGCAAAGATCGTAGGCCGGACGTAAAAGCCAGCATCAAGTCCATCGGGACGGCCAAGCCCTCCAGTCACAAGCGTGGCGCCTTCATCGAGCCCCGACTGGATCAGACGCTGGATTTTGTTCCATTGCGCTTCCGAAGCTACCGGTCCCATTTTTGCATTGGAAGAAGGATGGCCGACCGACCAGGTTTCGGCGGCTGTCTTGGCATAGCCAATAGCTTCGGCAGCCTGATCGACATGGACCAGCATCCGAGACGGTGCGCTGCAGGACTGTCCGCTGTTCAGCATCATCTGAGCTACACCGCCTTCGACAGCAGATGCGAGGTCTGCACTACGCAGGACGATGTTGGGTGACTTTCCTCCAAGTTCCTGATGTACTCTTTTGACAGTCAGCGCACCGGTGCGAGCCACCTCGATCCCAGCCGCGGTGGAGCCGGTGAAGGAGACAAGATCCACGTCGGGATGGCTCGTCAAAGCATTGCCGACAACGCGGCCATCGCCATGAACAAGATTGAACACTCCTTTGGGAACTCCGGCGTCATGGAGGATCTCAGCAAAGATCGTACCTGAGAACGGTCCGATTTCAGATGGTTTCAACACCACGGTGCAACCCGCAGCGAGCGCAGGTGCCACCTTTGCGGCCATCAGCATCAATGGCCAATTCCACGGCGTGATCAGGGCGCAAACGCCGATCGGCTCGCGTACGACTTCGCTTGTGCCAAGCGGCTCATCGAAACGGTAGGTCGCAAGCGCTGCTCGTGCAATCTGGAAATGGGCAACACCGACGGTCACCTGCAGTTGCTCTGAAAGCCATTGCGGCGCGCCCATTTCATCCATTACCGCTAGGGCTAGGTCGCTAGCTCGCTTGTCGTAGGCAGCAATAATCCGGTCGAAGAGCGAAATTCGCTCCTCAATCGAGGTGAGTGAATACGTTTCAAATGCCTTTCGCGCGGCTGAAACCGCATCGTCCACGTCACTCGCATCGCCCAGCGCGACTTGACCAATGACGGTTTCGTCCGCGGGATTGATAACATCGATTACGGCTGTGCTTTTGGGCTGCACCCAGGTTCCGTCGATATAGAATTGAAGATTGTTACGCATGAGAAAGCTCCATCATTGTTGATGGAGCCATAAGTATCTTTTGTAAACTTGGCGTCAATCAGGCACTTGAAGTCGCGCTGGTAGGGCAGAGTATACTTGACCCGGGTTCATCATTCCGTGCACGATGGCGAACCATCTGTTGAAAGCATCCGCCGCTCAGTTCGTGTCACAGGCGTAATTGTATCAGCGACCTGTCTGCTGCCTTCTGCCCGCCGCCCTTGCTGTCGAAAACCTCTCTCGCTTCGGTGACCTCCGGCAGTTTCACCAACGTCCACTTGTGCAGTTCCTGAAGGGGCTCCCGCAAGGTATGGCCGAGTGGCGTCAGCTGATATTGCACCGCCACTGGGGAGAGTGAAATTACCTCTCTCGCTATAAGACCGTTGCGCTCGAGGCGGCGAAGGCACTGAGTGAGAGCCTTCTGCGTCACCCCTTGCAAGCGGCGGCGGATGGCATTGAAGCGCTGCGGTCCCTCATTGAGAACCGCAATCACCATCATCGACCACTTGTCGGCGATCTGATCGAATAGAGCCCGGCTCGGGCATTCAGAAGAAAAGCAGAGCGGTTCCAGTTCAAGCATAATGGGTTCCTTCGATATACCTAGGCGACTTCAGGTGCCTGATTGACGCTAGGTTTACATCATATACCTGTAAGCCTTGTTAACGCAACGGAGTTCTATTTGTGTCCGGTGCCGATGCGACAACGTTGGTGCACTGGTGAAGGTCATGCCGCGCAAGACGGTCGGTTTGATGGCGAACATGTTGGCCAGCCTGATCTGGTCAGCGTCGCTGAGATGGAGGTCGGCGCTGCGCAGCGACGGCACCTCTGGAAGGCAGTGCCAAAGCATGACAAACGGAGAGGCCGCGTTGAAGGCCGCATGGCGACTGATCCAGGACGACAGAGGTTCGTCCGAATGGGGGCGGCAACCGCACCGGTAATTGCCGTTCTCGTATGTTCTCCATTATGCGAATGCCGCCTCGGCATCGAACTCCGGCTCCCAGTTCTCAATCGATGCATCGGTGATGCACTCGCGGCCGCTCTCGATGGCGTCGACGGCGAGGCTGTTGATGATGTGGAAGATGCTGGCGGTGATGCCCTTGGTGATATGCAGAATACGTCGCAGTGATTTCGGCGTCAGAACTTAAGGCGGCCGCAGCCGGCCTCTTGCGCAGGATCGAACGACCAAGGTTTCGCGCGCATCGACCGGGCCGGGAACATCACCAAACGCCACAGTACTGCCAAGCTGCAATCTGCCCGCTTCGGCGCGGCTTGTCCGCTGTGGAATGCGCACCAGACCTCGAAGCGCCGGGTAGGATCATCCGTCAGCTCGCTGAGACACCGGAGGTAGACAATACATCACCGACCGGCTGGTCAGCCTCGTTAGTTTAGTTGGTCTTCAACTGGCCGACGCGGTTTTCGGCGATCCAGCGGGCGGCGAGGACCAGCGCGCCCATGCTGAAATCCTTGCCGTGCTTGGCCACCATCTCTTCCGACAGCTTGGCCAGCCGCTCGAAAAATTCGTCCTTGCTCTCGTCCTCTGCGGTGAGTTCGGTCTGCATTCTATCCTCCTGTTTCATACGGACTGCGTCCGTTATTTGAACATCTGGGCTGGAAAGGTGACGATCGCGGCGGTGCCGTCGACGGCGCCCACCGCCAGATGCCGTCCGTCGCCGGACCAGGCAAGCGCGGTGACCGCGCTGCCGAAAGGCCTGACGAGGAGTTCGTCGCGGGCGCCGATCTCGGCGATGGTGATCCGGCCGTTGGCGTCGCCGGCCGCGATGAGTTTCTTTTCAGGGTGCGCCGCCACCGTTTCGACCAGCACCAGCCCGGCACGACCCGTCTCCAGCGCGCCGGAGGTTTCGCCGCCAACCGGCGGCGCGGTCATCGACCACCCGGCAATCCGGAAGGCGCCCGAGGCAAACAGCGCATTCGCCGGCCGGCTCCAGCACACGGTCCGCACCGGCGATGGAAATCCCGCGACGATGTCAGCGCGGCCATCGGTCATGCTGACCAGGGCAAAGCCTCCGGTTTCGAGCCCGCAGGCCAACCACGTGCCGTCGCCGCTCCAACGGATCGACACCGGGCGCGCTGGAAAGGAGACATCGCGTATCAAGGCAGCGTCGCCTTCGACAGACCAGATCGACAGTCCATCACCACCGCCGCAGGCGAGGCGCCGCCCGCCTGGCGAGAAAGCAAGGGCGTCCATGGACGATGTCACGGCGTGTTTCAGTTGCACTGCGCCGCCTTGGCCGCGCGACAGAAAGGCATCATGCCCATTGCTGATGGCTGTCATGTCCGTCCTAGCGTTGTGATCGATGGCTACGATCGGTCCGTCGATCCGGACCAAAGGGGCCGCTGCTTCACCGTCGGGGGTCAGATGCAGCACCTCACCGCTGGCCGCGCCGACCAGAAAGGCGGAATGCGCATAGGCGGCGAGCGGGACATCGCCATCTCCGAATGCCGCCGTGGCGATCAACGGGACAGGTGGCCTTTCCCTTGGGCGGATCGTCGTCTGCCCCAGATCGTTGCTTACCCTTATCCGCGTTTCCGGCGGCTCGTGATCCGCGACCGTGGCAATGGCGATGGTTGCATCCACTGAAGCGAAGGCAACAGCCGAGCCATCGGCGCTGAAGCGCAAATCGGCGATTGCCGACGGGCGACGCCAGCTCCGCGCCAGAAGGTCGAACAAGGTCAGGTTCTGCATCGTCTGCTGGTTCATGCTCTCTCTCCCGTCAGTCCTCGTTCGCCGTCGCGGCAAGCCGGCGATCAATGTCCTCGACATCGCCTTCCACTGCGACGATGCGTTGCTCGCACACCGCGCATGCCTGCATGACCGCCGCCGCGCTCTGCTCTGCCTCATGCAAGTCCCGCACCAGTTGCTCGCTGGCGCCGCTTCTGCCGATTTCCAGCTCCAGGCGCAGCACATCCATCTCGATGCCGGAGCGTTTCTGATTGAGCCGCAGCGCCTCGGCAGTGAGCGCGGAGACATTGGCGACCAGATCGAGCCGGCGGGCGAGCAGCGCGTGGCGTCTGGCGATATCGGATCCTCCCGTCATTGTTTGCTCCCCAAAGATCCCGGCGGTTTTTCGAAAGCCGACAGCAATTTTGGCAACGTACCGGCCTGCGACTGGAACTGCCTTTCGGCCGTCTCGATATGGCTCTTGAGCTGATCCCAGATGTCGACACGGATCATCGATGTCGTGTCACCGGTGAGGCGCTCGATCTCGTCGACGCGGAACTGGCGCGTCAGCGAAACGCCGGAAAACACGAAGTCCCGCAACAGGATCGCGTGGTTTTCGATGAACAGATGGATCATCGGATGCGTTTCCGTGGTGACGCCGCCGGCGGCAAGCTCGGCCCGGATGAAGTCCTGGAAGTGGCTCTGGAGGCGATGTTGGCTCTCGCCCATGAAGCGCATGACAAAGACCAGATCGCGGGGCATCAGCCTGACAAGATCGCCGGTGACGCCGTCGGCCTGGCTGGACATTGGCTCTGGTGGCCTCCGGCTGTCTCTATCGTTCGGCATGGTCTCTCTCCAGCGCCAGGCCCATCCACGGCCGTCTCCTTCAGATAGTAGAGAAAGACGAAGAATTGAATAGATGATATCTGTTTTCTTTTTTTTGCTGCACTTGCTAACTAAACATATTGCGTATGCGAATAGATTTTAAATATTACAAGCGTACTTTACAACTGTAAAACAACGTTACGGTCGGCCATCTGCTCATATGCCGAAAGAGTGGCGATTTTGTTTGAACGTCAGCCATGGGCGCTCTTTTCAAACTGGCACGGCGCTTGCTTTGTACCTTTCCACAAGAAGCCCATCGCATTTTTGACGCGGTGCCAAAAGAACGAAGGAACGGAGGAAGCAGAGACCGCTTCGATACGCCCATCGCCCATGCGGTTGGCGCCGCGGGTCTCCGCCAAAACACCTCGAGAACCTTTGCCGCGATCCACTTGAACGGCCGGACCATGAGTCGCGCCTGAATGCGCAACCCTTTGTCGTGCCGTTCGCACTCTCACTGGCGGTGCTTTGTGCCGCTTCATGCCGGGGTCAAGGGACCTGCGGCTCAAACCTGGTGGAGGCTTATGACCATGACGTCTCTGACGCTTAACAAGATTACCTCGCAACGCGGAATCTCCGTCGGCGAGGCGACCAAGAAGATTGCCGATCTCGGCTGGAATCCTTCCTACGTCCAGGAAGCGATGACGTTTCCGACCGACTACAAGATCAACAAGACGCCGCGCGACCCGATGAAGCAGGTCCTGCGGTCGTACTTCCCGATGCAGGAAGAAAAAGACAACCGCGTCTATGGCGCGCTCGATGCGGCCTTGCGCGGCGACATGTTCCGCAACGTCGAGCCGCGTTGGGTCGAGTGGATGAAGCTCTTCTTGGCCATCATTCCGTTCCCGGAAATCTCGGCTGCCCGCTCGATGGCGATGGTTGCCCGCATCGCGCCTGGTGAGGAACTCCGAACCGGCTTCACCATGCAGATGATCGACGAGTTTCGTCACTCGACGATCCAGATGAATTTGAAGAAATGGTACATGGAGAACTACATCGATCCGGCCGGCTTCGACATCACCGAAGAAGCCTTCGGAAAATGCTACGCCACGACCATCGGCCGACAGTTCGCCGAAGGCTTCATCACCGGCGACACGATGACCGCCGCCTGCATGTACCTGACCGTGGTGGCTGAAACCGCCTTCACCAACACGCTGTTCGTCGCCATGCCTTCGGAAGCCGCCCGCAACGGCGACTACGCGCTGCCGACCGTCTTCCTGTCGGTGCAGTCGGATGAGAGCCGCCACATCGGCAATGGCCACTCGCTGCTGATGGCCGCACTCAAGGAGCCGGAAAACCACCTCCTGCTCGAGCGCGATCTGCGTTACGCCTTCTGGCAGAACCACGCCATCGTCGATGCGGCAATCGGCACCTTCATCGAATACGGCACCACCAACCGCGACAAGAACAAGGAATCCTACGCGGAGATGTGGCACCGTTGGATCTATGAGGACTATTATCGCACCTACATGCTGCCGCTCGAAAAATACGGCATCAAGGTCCATCACGACGACGTCCAGGCGGCCTGGGAACGCATCACCAAGAAGAATTATGTTCACAAGGTCGGGCAGTTCTTCGCGGTCGGCTGGCCGGTCAATTTCTGGCGTATCGAAGCCCAGACCGACAAGGACTTCGAGTGGTTCGAGCACAAATATCCGGGCTGGTACGCCGAGTTCGGCGACTTCTGGAAATGGTACGCCAAGCTCAGCCACAAGGGCGAGAAGGTGCTGCTGTTCAATAGCGATGTCGGCTACGTCTATCCGCACCGCTGCTGGTCCTGCCTCGTTCCGTGCCTGATCCGCGAGGACATGGTGGTCGGCGAGATCGACGGCCAGCTCCATACCTTCGCCCACGAACTCGACAAGTGGACCGCAACAGTCGCCTTCGCCGACGAGTATCAGGGCCGGCCGACGCCCGCGATGGGCCGCTTCAGCGGCAAGCGCGAGTGGGAGACGCTCTATGACGGCTGGGATCTGGCCGATGCGATCAAGGACCTGAACTTCGTCCGTTCCGACGGCAAGACGCTGGTTCCGCAGCCGCATCTTCGCTTCGACGACAAGGAGATGTGGACGCTCGATGACGTGCGCGGCAACACGCTCGGATCGCCGCTCAACGCGCTGCGTGCCATGTCGCCCGCGGACCGCGAGAAGCACTTGGCGGAATACCGGGCCGGTTTCACGATCAATCCCTGCAACTGATCAGGCCAGAGGGGGCGGGTTCGTCCCGCCCTCTCTTTTCACACTGGAGGTCCGTATGTCGGAAACCCACACGGTCAGGCTCAGCCCGGTCGGCGTCGAATTCGACGTCGAGCATGGCGAAACGGTGCTCAACGCCGCGTTCCGCCAGGGCATTGCCCTGCCGCACGGCTGTAAGGAAGGGCAATGCTCGGCCTGCAAAAGCGTGCTGCTCGAAGGCGAAGTCGACATGCTGAAATACTCGACCTTCGCGCTGAACGACATGGAGAAGGAGAGCGGCCACGTCCTGTTGTGCCGCTGCATCGCCTTCTCCGACCTGGAAGTCGAGCTTCTCAACTACGACGAGGAGATTTTGGCGAAAGCGATCGCCGTGAAGACGTACAAGGGCCGGATTGCTCGCATCGAGCAGCTGACCCACGACATTCGCGGCATTGAGATCGAACTCGGCTCCCCAATGAAGTTCTGGGCGGGGCAATATGTCGACATCACGGTTACCACGCAAAAAGGGGAGACGATTACGCGCTCGTTCTCCATGGCAAATACGCCGGACCAAACCGAAAAACTCTCCTTCATCATCAAAAAATACCCTGAGGGAAAGTTCTCGGGAGAACTCGATTCCGGAGGAATCAAGGCCGGAGCCGAAGTCACCGTCGTCGGACCCTACGGAACCTGCTTCCGCCGCGACGAACGGCAAGGACCCCTGATCCTGGTCGGTGCCGGCTCAGGCATGTCGCCGATATGGTCGATCCTCAACGATCACCTGAAGAGCGGCGAGAAACGTCCGGTCTATTTCTTCTACGGCGCCCGCACCCGCAACGACCTGTTCTATCTCGACAGGATCGCCGAGCTGGTCGGCAATCATTCCGACGTCACCTTCATTCCCGTGCTGTCGCACGCGAATGACGACGCCGAATGGCAGGGCGAACGTGGCTTCGTGCACCAGAGTGTCGACGTCGTGCTCAAGCAACTGGCGGTCGACGGGCAGGGCGATGTCCATGCCTGTGGCCCGCCGCCGATGATCGATGCGCTGCAGCCGGTCCTGTTCATGAACGGCTTCGAAACGGAGCGGATCTTCTTCGACAAGTTCACCACATCGGCAGGTGCAACGCCGGCCCATTGAGGGCGGTCGCGCACAGCCAACCACAACTGCAACAAGGGAGAGAGACTATGCCTGCAACCTCGAGTTCAGTCGGATCAGGAGCCGCCGGCGCGGCAATCTTCGCCGACTCCGACAGCCGGAAGTACCGGTATTTCGACCCGAAAGGCCAGCGCGCCACCCACTACGAGGACATGACGGTCGACGTCCAGCCCGACCCGGAACGCTACCTGATCCAGGACTGGATCATCTCTTTCGCCGACGGCAAGGGCGCCTATGTCAAGCAGAACACCGCCGCGCAGAGCTCCAACTGGCATGCCTTCCGCGCTCCCGACCAGGAGTGGGAGCGCACGCACTACCAGCGCCAGTCGAAGATCGAGGCGATGGTGCAGAGCGTCATCAACAATGCGCGCAAGTCGGGCACCCCAAAGACCTTCGACAAGGCTTGGGTCAAGATCCTGCAGACGCAGCTCGGCGCCTGGAAACACGCCGAATTCGGGCTCGGTACGTCGTTGATGCAGGCGCAGCGTTACGGCTACACCCAGATGATCAACAACGCGACGCTGACCAACTCGTCCTACAAGCTCAGGCTCGCCCAGGACATCACCCTCTACCTCGCCGAGATCGGGATGGATCTTCCCGACTGGGACGATGAGCTAGGCAAGAAAGCCTGGCTCGAGGACAGGAACTGGCAAGGCACCCGCGAAGCGGTCGAAACCATCATGGGCGCGACCGATTATCTCGAGCAGTATTTCGCCATCAACATCATCTTCGAGCCGCTGGTGGGCGAAGTGTTCCGCTCCGGCTTCCTGATGCAGATCGCCGCCGCCAACCACGACTTCATCACGCCGGCGGTGATTTCGGCAGCCGAGGCCGACTATGAGCGCAACCTCGCCAACACGATCGACCTCATGCATCTCCTCGCCAATGACGGGAAGCATGGCGCCGCCAACAAGAAGCTCTTCCAGGGCTGGGTCAAGAAACACGGCGCGCTCGCCGACAAGGCAGCCGCCGGCCTGCAGCCGATCTGGTCGATGCCGCATTCCAAGCCGGTCGCGTTCACTGACGTCCGTGCCAAATCCGAAGAGCGGATTGGCCAGATCCTCGGCGAACTCGGCCTCAAGCGCTGAAACAGGAGAAATCGTCATGTCACTATCTGCACGCGACGCAACGCATTCCAACATCTTCAAGGCGATGAAGGACATCACCTTCGAACAGACGATTTCGCATCAGTGCGGCGTCACCATGAACGACTCTGTCGAGGCGAGGGCCATCGCCGAATTCATGGGCCAGAAGCCGAACGTAACCGTCACCTACCAACCGGCGATGATCCGCATCGACGGCACCGGCAAGCTGATCTTCAAGATGGACGAGATCAGCGAATATCTCGGCCGCGAGATGACGGCGGAAACCTTCGAGGTCAACAGCTCCACCCACTACGGCCGCATGGTTCGCGTCGACGACAACACTGTGATCCTGTTCGGCAACATGGATGAGATGTTCGAATACATCGAATAGCCGCCACGAAAAATCCGGCGTGCCGCTGGGTGCGGCGCGCCGAACCGATCAACGCGATTGCTGCGGAGGCAACCATGTACAGAACACCGGAAGGCAAGGACATTTTCGTGGTCGACGGCCACACCCATTTCTGGGACGGCAGCCCGGAAAACCAGAAGAACATCCACGGCAAGCAGTTCATCGAGTGCTTCTATGCCTATCACACTGGCTTGAGCCCGAAGGACCAGCTGTGGGAGAAGAGCAAATTCGAGAAATACAGCGCCGACGATCTCTATCGCGACCTGTTCATCGACGGTCCCGACGATGTGGCGATCGTCCAGTCGACCTATCTTAAGGATTTCTACAAGAACGGCTTCAACACCATCGAGCGCAACGCCGAGGTGGCCAAGCGCTATCCCGAGCGCTTCATCGTCAACGGCGCCTTCGATCCGCGCGACGGCGAGAAGGCGCTGGAATACATCCACTTCCTCAAGGAGACCTACGACGTCAAGGGCGTGAAGATGTACACGGCCGAATGGAACGGCGCCTCCAAGGGCTGGAAGCTCACCGATCCCGATGCCTACAAGTGCTTCGAACTCTGCGACAAGCTCGGCATCAGGAACATCCACGTCCACAAAGGCCCGACCATCCTGCCGCTCTCGAAGGACGCGTTCGACGTCCATGACGTCGATCACGCGGCGACGGATTTTCAGGGCCTCAACTGGATCATCGAGCATTGCGGCCTGCCGCGTCTCGACGATTTCTGCTGGATCGCGACACAGGAAACCAACGTCTACGGCGGACTGGCGGTGGCACTGCCCTTCATCCATTCCCGCCCGCGCTATTTCGGCGAGGTCATCGCCGAACTGCTGTTCTGGCTCGGGCCGGAGAAGATCCTGTTCGGCTCCGACTATGCGATCTGGACGCCGCGCTGGCTGGTCGAGAAATTCTGGGCCTATCAGATCCCAGAGGACATCGCCGCTGAACGGGGTGTGCAGCTGACCGACGAGATCAAGGAGAAGATCCTCGGCCTCAACGCCGCGCGTCTCTACAACATCGACATCGAAGCCAAGAAGAAGGCGCTTGCCAGCTCGCCCTTCAGCATCGCGGCGGAGTAGGAGCCATGGCAACCGCCAGTGTATCCAGCGGCCGCGAGAAGGAACTGTGGCGGCGCCTTGGTGAGGTCAACGACCCGGAACTCGACGAACCCGTCACCGAGATGGGCTTCGTCGAGCGGGCGCAGGTGACAGGCGATGGCAGCGTGGAAGTCGACTTCCGCCTGCCGACCTACTGGTGCTCGCCCAACTTCGCGTTCCTGATGCTGGACGGCGTCCGCAAGGCGCTCGACCAGCTCTCCTGGAAGCCAGCCTATCGCGTCAAGCTGCACGATCACATGTTCGCGGAAGAGGTCAATCGCGGCATGGCGGAAGGCAAGAGCTTCGGCGACATTTTTGCCGTGCTTGCCGAGGATCAGGATCTCGGCGGCTTGCGCGAAACCTTCGCGATGAAGGCCTTCAAGCGGCGCCAGGAGGCGGTCCTGCGCGGCCTCAAGGCGCACGGCCTTACCGATCGGGAAATCCTCGGCACGGACCTGCCGGGTTACGACGTCGCGCGGTTCGAACCGGGCGAGGCGGCCAAACAGAAGCCGAGATACAGGGCGGCTCTGCTCGAGCGTTTTCCCAACCGCCGGGCCGACGATCCTGTGTTCGTGACATGGGAAGGGCAGAAAATCCCGCCGGCCGCACTCAGTGCCCATCTCGCCGAACTGCGCGGTGTGCGCATCAACATGGAGTTCAACGGCGCGCTGTGCCGTGGGCTCAAGCAGACCAGATACAAGGAACTGGATGTGGTCGATGGCGAACCGACGCTCGTCGATTTCATTCTGGATCGTGTGCCGACCGGGACGACACCGGCCGCCTGAAGCGCTGACAGCAACGGCCTCCCTCGCACGAGGCCCCCAACCAACAACCCGCCCGTAAGGCGGAAGGAGGAATCATGCCCAAGATAATGCTCCACAATTCCGAGGCTCGCCGGGCTCTCGCCCGTGGCGTTTTCAGGCTTGCAGCCGCCGTCGAGCCGACGCTCGGCCCCAAAGGCATGAACGCCATGATCGACCGGCCGATCGGCACGCCCATGGTGACCCGCGACGGCGTCAGCATCGCCTCCGAGATCGAGCTGCACGACCGTTTCGAAAATATGGGCGCGCAAGTCGTGCGCGAAGTGTCGATGCAGACCAACGAGATCGCCGGCGACGGCACCACGACGGCCATCGTGCTCGCCAACGCGCTCATCCAGAGTGGCGTCGAGGCGAATGAGCGTGGCGTGAAATCCGTCGATCTGTGCAAGGGCATCGACCTCGCCGTGGCGGCGGTGGTGGCGGCACTCAAGGCCTCGGCCAAGCCGGCCAAGGGCAACGGCATTCTTGCGTCGGTCGCCAACATCGCCGCGACCAACAGCAAGCTCGGCGCGCTGGTGGCGGAAGCCCATCAGCGGGTAGGCGCCGAAGGCGTCATCACCACCGACTTCAGCGTCACCACCGAGACAACGCTTGACGTCGTCGAGGGCATGTCCTTCGAACGCGGCTACCTCTCGCATCACATGGTGACCGATCAGGAGAAGATGGAGGCTGTTCTCGAACGGCCCTACATCCTGATGACCGACCTCAAGATCAAGGAGCCCGGGCAGCTCGATGCGGTTCGCCGCATCGCCGACGAGGATGGCCGGCCGCTGCTGATCGTATCCGAGGAAATGTCGCCGGAAGTGGTGGTGACGCTGCTCGGCAAGCAGGGGCCAGGACGATATCTCGTCGTCCATCCGCCGGAATATGGCCACTGGCGAAAGGCGATGATGGAGGATCTGGCCATCATCACCGGCGGCAAGGTGATCGCGCGCGATCTCGGCGGCCGGCTGGAGGATATCACCGCCGAGGATCTCGGCACGGCCGACCGGGTGAAGACCAGTTCGTCCTACACCTCCATCATTCGCGGCGGCGGCGACCATGCGGCAATCGCCTCGCGTCGCGCCCAGGTGCAGCGGCAGTATGAAGCCTCGCCGCCCAACATCGACCAGGACAAGCTGCGCGAACGCCTGGCCAAGCTCTCCGGCGGCACCGCGATCCTCTATGCCGGTGGCGTCACGCCGGTCGAGCAGAAGCGGACCATCCAGCTGATCGAGGATTCCTTGAACGCGGTGCGCGCCGCGTCCGAAGAGGGCGTGGTCGCCGGCGGCGGCTCGGCGCTCGCCCAGATCGCGCCACTGCTCGACAAGCTGGCGGCCGGCGTCGATGGCGATGTTGCCGAAGGCGTGCGCCTCGTACGCTCGGTGCTGTCGCGGCCGCTGTGGCGCATCGCCGCCAATGCCGGCGCCGATCCTGAAGCGGTGGTGACCGAGGTCACCCGCATCAATGGCGGCTACGGTTACAACGCGTCGACCGGCGCATACCAGAACATGTTCGAGGCAGGGATCATCGATCCGGTCCGCGTCACCTATACCGCGCTCGCCAACGCGGCTTCGGTGGCGACGCTGATCCTGACCACCGAAACGCTGATTGGCGATCTTGCCGAGGATGAGGATCCGACGGCCGGCCCGGCACGTGGCGGCGGCTCCGAAAGGCTCGGCCGCGCCTGAGGCGACAATTCCGACGGAACGATTTCGACGTTGAAAGGACACAGCCATGAAAGCTGCCAGACTTTACGAGTACGACCCGAAGATGAACGTCCTACTCAAGATCGAGGAGGTCAAGGCACCGACGATCACCGCTCCCGACGAGGTGATCGTGCGGGTGGGTGCCGCCGGCCTCTGCCGCACCGACCTGCACATCATCGAGGGCGTGTGGAAGCCGACCATGGATCCCGAAGGCACGCTGTTGCCCTACATCATGGGCCATGAAAATGCCGGCTGGGTCGAGGAGGTCGGCAGCGGCGTCCGCTCGGTCAAGCGCGGCGACGCCGTGATCTGCCATCCCTTCCGCTCATGCGGCATCTGCCTCAACTGCCGCCATGGCGAGGACATGTATTGCGACAACGGCCAGTTCCCCGGCCTCGGCATGAATGGCGGCTTCGCCGAATACTTCATCACCAGCGAGCGATCGCTGATCAAGCTCAATGCCAACATCACGCCGATCGAAGTGGCGCCGCTGGCGGACGCCGGCATCACCGCCTACCGCGCCGCCAAGCGGGCCGCCAAACTGCTCCGCCCAGGCAGCTATTGCGTGCTGCTCGGCATAGGCGGGCTTGGCCACATCGCGCTGCAATCGCTGCACGCGATTTCGGGCTGTCGCATCATCGCCGTCGATCGCGAGCCGGCGGCGCGGGTACTGGCAAAGGACCTTGGCGCCGATTTCATCCTCGATGGTGGGCCGAATGTCGTCGAGGAAGTCGCCCAGATCACCGGTGGCGGCGCCCATGTGGTGATCGACTTCGTCGGTGAACTCGGTGTCGAGAACATCTGCTGGAAGATGGTGCGCAAGGGTGGGCAATTGTTCGTCGTCGGCTATGGCGGCAACATAAACGTGCCGACCGCGCATCTTGTCATCGAGGAGATCAACATCGGCGGCAGCCTGGTCGGCAATTTCACCGAGCTTGTCGAACTGATGGAGCTCAACGCCGACGGCAAGGTGAAGATGCACTACACCGAATACAATCTCGCCAGCATCAACACCGCGCTCGACGATTTCAAGAACCGCCGGTTCACCGGCCGTGGCGTCATCGTGCCCTGAAACATTTGGACCGGACTTCGCGCGGACGGGTGCCACGTCCGGTTCGATCCGACTGCTTGCCTGATCCGGCAGGCCTTTTCTTGAACCCTGTGGCTGATGCCATGGCGTTTTCCGTGTCGGGACGTCAGCGAAGCGCGATCCCGATCGAGATTCTTTGCTTCGAGCTTTGGAAAAACGGGAGGACAATATGGATCTTATCACAGGGTTGGCCGTCGTCATCGGCATTATGGGCGGCATTGCAACGTGGGCAGCGATCACCATCGGCAACCCCTATTTGCTGATCTGGGCGGTATTTGTCGGCTGGGGAAGTTTCTATCACTGTGGCGGCAAGGAAGCCGGTTTCAAGAATTCGGCGGTTGCAAACCTCTGGGGAGCGATCTGCGCCGCCGGCGCACTGATAGCACTGACGTCTATTGGTGTTACCGCGATCATGGCCGGCATTTGTGTCGGCATTTCAATCATTGTCCTGATCCTCGCCGCCAAGCTGCCATTGCTGAGCGCCATTCCGTCGGCGGTCTATGGCTATGCAACGACTGCCGCGCTTTTTCTGCTTGCTGCCGCCGCCTATGGCGAAGGTGCCGGCGGCATCATCAAGGTTGCTGCCGCCGTGGTGATCTCGCTGATCATCGGCAACATCCTCGGCTACGTCTCGGAGAAAGTGACCGGTGCGGTCGTAAAGGCCTGATCATTTCCGCGACCGCTGCCTGAAGGCAATCTCGGTCGACGAATTCTCCCAATCCCGCGGCGCGAATGCCGCGGTTTTTTATTGCGGAGGTGAAAGGAGCTGCGCCTAAAGGAAGCCGCGCCGGATCCCGTATTGACCGAGCTTGCGATAGAGCGTCGGCCGCGAAATGCCGAGCCTGAGCGCAACCTTGCTGAGATTGCCGCTCTCCGCGGCAAGCGCATTCTTGATCGCCTGGCGTTCCGCGTCCTCGAATGTACATACGGGTGCTTCAAGCATGGCTGCGGGATGGTCGCCGTGCATGGCTATCGCGCTGCGATCGCCCGCACTGATTTCTCCGGGAAGGTCCTGCAAGTCGATCGTGCCCCCGCGCGCCAGTATATGCAGGCGTTCCACCAGGTTCTTCAACTCGCGCACATTGCCCGGCCAGCGGTAGGCAAGCAGCGCATCGAGCGCGGCGTTTGAAAACTCCAACGGTTCGTTGCCTGCCAGCTTCGCGATCTGACGGTTGAAATGCTCGATCAGCAGCAGCACGTCGTCGCCGCGCTCGCGCAGCGCCGGGACATGGATCGAGACCGCACCGATGCGGTAATAGAGATCGCTGCGGAAGCGCCCGGCCGCGACTTCCTGCTTGAGGTCGCGATTGGTCGAGGCGACCAGTCGCACGTCCACCGGCCGGCCTCTGGAGTCACCGATGCGGTGGACGACGCGCTCCTCCAGCACACGTAACAGGAAGGGCTGGATTTCGAGCGGCAACTCGCCGATTTCATCAAGGCTGAGCACGCCGCCATTGGCGAGTTCGAAGATGCCCGGCTTGCCGTCACGCGAAGCTCCTGTAAAGGCGCCGCCGACGTGGCCGAACAATTCGCTGCCGAACAGTTCCTTGGTGATTGCACCGCAGTTCATGGCGATGAAAGGGTCGTTTTCGGTGCGCCGGCTGCCGGCATGGACAAGTCGTGCAAACAACTCTTTTCCGACACCCGTCTCGCCTTCGATCAGCAACGAGGTGACACCCTTCGACCCGGCCACACGGGAGGCGACATCGACGGCGGCCAGCAATTTTTCGCTTTCGCCGACGATCATGGCGGCGGCGGTTCGCAGGTGCTTGCTCTCCTCCCGGCGGATCACCGTCATGCCCGAGACGGCCGGCACCGAGGGAAACACCAGAGCCGCGCCACGAAGATCGCCATCAAGCTTCAGCGGCGTGACATGGCAGGATCGCAGATGCGCCGGCAGTGCGTTGGCGAGATCGGTGTCCGAGCCGGAGGCCGGCAGGTTCATCAGCCAACGACCACGCCCCGGTTCCATCGGGCCGTCCATCATCTCCGTCGTATCGCCATTGGGCACGTTGTTGCAGAAGATCGCGCGGCCACGATGATCGACGATCACCAACCCGTCTTTCCGGCGGTAGCTGGGTGCCGAGGAAATGAAGGCCTCAAGCAGGCGCGTGCGCTGCTCCTGCTGTTGTTCGGCGAGTGCCTTTTCAATCTGCCTGGCGGTGGCGGCGACGAGCGCCGTGTTGTGCGGCCGGAAGATCGGCGAATAGCCTGACAGGTCGACGACACCGATGATCTTGCCGTCCAGGGGATCGCGGATCGGCGCACCGGCGCAGGTCCAGGATTTGATGCCGGCGCAGAAATGTTCGGCGGCGTGGACGAAAATCGGTTCGCCGGTCCAAAGCGCCGTGCCGATGCCGTTGGTTCCGACGGCGTCCTCGTTCCATTTGCCGCCGATGCCCAGATGAATGTCCATGCCGTCATGCAAGGTCTTCTTGTCGCCGATCGCGTCGATCAGCACGCCATCACTGTCGGCGAGCACCAGCATCGCTCCCGTCCCTTCCAGCAACTGGCCAAGGGACGCAAACGATCGCCGCGCCGCCGAAAGCAGCTCGGCATTGGCACGGGTCAGATATTCGATCTCGTCACGATCGCTGCTCAGCGGCGCTTCGATGCCTTGCGCGTTGATGCCGCCGGTGGCGCTGCGATACCAGGAATCGTGGATCAGCGAGCGGACATGGACCGGATCGCGGGCGCACTTCGGCTCGTCAGCCAGAAAACTTTCCCAAGCGCGCATGGTGGCGCGCTCGTCATAGTCGATGTTGTCCAGAACCAACTGTCCGGTGGCCATCGACGCACGCGCCGGAAGAGCATCGGTCTTCATCTGATCGGGGCCGTTCGCGTGTCTCATTCAGTCATCACAGTACCTTTGAGGTATGCCATTTCTGTATGCTGTCGCGGATTGGGCGTGCTCAGCGACGCCCGAGTGCCGGTGGTCAGTCGATGCCGAGTTTCGCGCCGATGTCGGCGGCAAGCTGTTCTTCGCTATAGGTCGCAGTCAGGTGGGCCCCGTCCAGTTCGGCAAGCGCCTCGGCGACGGTTTCGTCGACTGGTGAGAAAAAGCCGTTCTGCTTCGTTGCCAGGACGAAAATCTGGCTACCATCCCGGTTGCGGACATCGCCGATATGATGAAGCTGGCGGCCGGTGTTCTGATCCTTGGAGATCACACGACCGTTCATGGTGACATGGATGGACGGTTTGGCTTCAGCCACAGGCGAGGCACCACCGCCAACATGGATGATCAGGCCTTCGGCCTTTGGTTGCTGGCGTGGCTTCTTGGAAGCCGAATAGCCGCCGCCGCTGATCTGGTCGGCAAGGCGAACGATGGTCGAGCGGTTCTGCTCGATCAGTCTTTTGACTTGTACGTCCTCGCGCCGCGGGCCATCCCGCTTGGAGATAATCTCGACCATGAATCCTCCCAGATTCGCAGTGCCGTGGATACGGCTCATTCTTCTTGTGACGCGAACCCTACACCGCCTCCGTCAGATCCGCCAATGCTAATAGATAGCGCCAAAATTCGGGTCGCTGGTAGCAGGCGGCTGCTACACGGGATTTCCGGTATTCGGACGTTTTGAGTAGTGCCCGCGTGTCAGGCTGCCTTGTTCGTCAATTCCGAGGGTTCGCTGTCGAGTGGTTGCCTGTCGCGCAGAGCGCGCACGTGGTGCGCAGCATGGAGGCAAAGTTCGGGATATGGCCGTTGGTTTCCAGTGCTTCATCGTAAAGTGTCGAGAGGAATTTCGGCGCCGTCATCCCCTGTCCGTGGGCGATCTCGTCCAACAACGTCCAAAAAGTGGCCTCAAGCTGGATGCTCGTTGAATGGCCACCTATTCGAATTGAGCGATTGACCAGTCGATACCCTTCCGGATCCTGCCCGGCTGCCCGGATTCGTGGAGATGGCCGTTGCGTGGACGCCTGCGATGCGGACTGCCCCGAGGAGACCTACTTTCAGCATATCAATTTCCTTACTGTTTCAAATCGTGAACGCATTACGGAATGCCTCTAGCGCATCTTCCGGGTTGCCTTTCGCAAAGGCTTCCATCCCCACAGGCCCCGCATACCCAATGGCGTCCAACGCTCTTGCAATCATCGGCCAGTTCATTTCACCCGTTCCCGGTTCGCATCGCCCGGGATTGTCGGCGACCTGGATTTCTCCGATCCATGGAAGACACGCTTCTGCATGGCGGATCACATCCCCTTCGCCGATCTGGGTATGATAGAGGTCGAGATTGATCCGGAGCTGCGGTCTATCGACGGCAGCGACCAGCGAAAGTACATCTGCCGTTGAATTGAACGGGCAGCCGGGATGTTCGCGAAGGTTCAGGTTTTCAAGGGTGAACGTGACGCCCTCTTCTTCTGCCATGTCGCAGATGCGGTGCAGGGTATCGCGTGCTTTCAGCCACATGCCCGGTGCGACATGTGCCATTTGCTGAATGGGCAGCCCCTGATCTCCAAGACCAGTACCATGAAGGTTCAGGCGATGAACACCAAGGCGCTTGCCAACCTGTGCGGTTTCCCGCGCAGATTTGAGGATAAGGTCGGCCCCCTCTGAGTCAGCCAATCGCCCCTCAAGATAGCCGTTCATTATTGTGAATGTCGCGCCGGTTTTCTCCAGTTCATCGAGGTCCCAGGCGGGATAATTCCACAGGCCGACGCCAAACCCCATCTCATGCAAGCGGGACGCTCGCCAATGTATCGGTTTGTCCTGCCAGAGCATTTCCGCACAGGCTGCCAGTTGAAAGCTCATGTCAGATATCCTGCAATTTGAAATCGGCTGGGGCGACAGGCATGACGCCCTTCAGAAGGGTCACGGATTTCTCGAGCCCTTCGAGCGCGTTAAGGAGGACGTCCTCATGTTCGATGGAGAGCCAGCCGTCATAGCCTGCCATCTTGAGGCGGTAGCAGAACTGCCGCCACCATTCCTCGCTGTGGCCGAAGCCGAGCGTGATGTAGGACCAGCTTCGCGCCGGGATGTCGGTGAGACTGCCGTTTTCCAAGAGGCTGGTCGTCGCCTGCTTCGGGGCATTGAGGAAAGTGTCCTTGGCATGGACGTGATAGACGGCGTCGCCCAGCGTTTCGGCCGCGATCAGCGGATCGGCTCCCATCCAGAAGAGGTGCGAGGGATCGAGGTTGGCCCCAACGACCGGGCCGACTTCGTTGCGGAGCCTGAACAGAGACGGCACATTGTAGACGCACTGGTTGCCATGCAGTTCGAGCGCAATCTTTTCCACACCGCATTCATTTGCCAGCGCCACGATCTCGGTCCAGAACGGGAAGAGTTTTTCTTCCCACTGGTATTTGAGGATCGCCTGTGTTTCCGGCGGCCAGGAAGAGACGACCCAGTTTGGCATGGTATCGGACGGATTGCCCGCAGGCAGGCCAGACATGGTGCAGACCGTCCTGATGCCCATCTCGCCCGCGACCCGGATGGTGTTCTTCAGACCTTCGCCCTGAGCCGGATCGGTCGGGTGAAGCGGATTGCCATTGGCATTGAGGCTGATCACATCAAGCCCACGGTCAGAGAAGGACTTCCGGAACTCCTTCTGCGCGGCCGTGTTGCCGAGCATGTATTTCAGGTCGAAATGCGGAGCGGTCGACCAGCCGCAGGTGTTGAGCTCAACCCCCGAGACACCCATGCGGGCAGCATTGTCGAGAAGGTCATTGAGCGGCATGCCCCCAAGGCTGTCGGATACGAAACCCAGTTTCATGCGTAGAACTCCGGCTTGGAAATCATGGTGACGGGTTGCTTCTGTCCGGAAGCGAGTGCCGTTACGCCTGCCTCCGCGGCAACTGCTGCGGCATAGCCATCCCAGCAGCTTGATGCGATCTCGGGAAACACGTCTGTGTCGACGAAGCGTAGGAAGGCGCGGTTCTGGCGGCGATAGGCATCGAAATAGCGGGTCCGCCAATCGGCATCGTAGCCGGTGTGGACGCCAAGCGAGCGTTCGAGACGGGTATAAGCGACATGGCTCATGGAAATGCTCGCCTGCTCGCCCACGAGTTCGGCACGAACGTCGTAGCCGTACGCAGCGTTGTTGTTGATCTCGATGTTGACGAGCTGGTCATCGACGGTTTCGAGGATCATGAAGACGGGCGCGACGCGTCGATCAGAGCGCTTCGGCTGGAAGGCAGAGATCCAGGCATATTCGGTGCCAAGTACATGGCGCACGACGTCGAACTCATGCGGGGCGGAATTGGTGATTGCCATGGCACCGGTGAAGTCGGAGGCTGGCGTTTCCACATTGCGGTGGAAGTTGTGCATCATCAGGACTCGGCCAAGCGTGCCATTTTCAATTGCCTCTTTCATCTCGACATAGGACTGGTCGTAGCGCCGCATGAAGCCGAGCTGGACGAACTTTTGACCAACTTCCTGTTCGGCCTGCATGATCGAGAGGCATTCGGCCGAGGACTGCGATAGGGGCTTTTCGCAGAGCACCTTCTTGCCCGCGTTGATGCAGGCGAGTGACAGCGGCGCATGAGTGAAGTCCGGGCTCGCGACGATCACCGCATCCACATCGGCACGGGCAATCACGGCTTCCGGATTACTTGCAACGTCTGCCGCACCATGGGCATCGGCCACCTTGCGAGCGCGGACTTCATCCATGTCGCAGACCACCTGAAGGGTCGCGCCCGGCATTTCCTCCACGACGATCTTGGCGTGGTCAGCGCCCATCAGCCCTGCACCCATGACTGCTACACGCACCATTGGACAAACTCCTTCCATTCGGCTGGCACAAGAGCTCAACCGCTTCCATTCAACGAATTCCACTACTTGGCGGCAATGCCAATATTCAGTCAGTGAGCGGGCGGTGGCGGAAGACCGTCATGGGTCTCCATATACCCTTCAAGTGAGGCTTCGAGACTGGCCATGGATTCACCACCGGCCATCAGATCAGCGATCTGCTCGCGTGTCTTTTCCCCCTTGCGGAAGTCAGCCGCAATTGCACCCCGAATGAGCACTGCGAAGTGATCGCCCACTGCCATGGCATGCATCACCTGATGGGTGATGAAAATGACCGCGAGGCCACGACGCTTGGCTTCATTGATGATACGCAGTACGTGAGCAGCCTGCTTGACGCCGAGGGCTGCCGTCGGCTCGTCAAGGATGAGAACACGGGCTCCGAAATAGACAGCACGGGCAATCGCGAGCGACTGGCGTTCCCCTCCGGAAAGGCCACCGACCAAGCGATCCCCGTCGGTGATGCGTGTGATCCCCATTTTCTGAACCTCTGCAACTGCCACTCGGGTGGCGGTTTTGCGGTCGAAATATTTGAACGGTCCCCAACCCTTTGTCGGCTCCGAACCCATGAAAAAGTTACGTCCTATGGACATCAAAGGATATGTCCCACCGAATTGGTGAACTGTAGCTATCCCGCGTTCCTGAGCCTCACGGGGACTGGAGAAAAGTGCGGGCTGACCATCCATCAGAATTTCGCCACGCGTCGGCTGATAGACACCAGACAGCGTTTTGATGAGCGTCGACTTACCCGCGCCGTTGTCGCCAAGCAGGCAGAGCACTTCACCTTCACCGACCTTGAGGCTGATATCGTTCAGAACATCAATATGGCCAAACGATTTGTCGACGTTTCGAAATTCGAGAACGGGTTTCTTATCGGACATTGTCGCTCTCCTTATTTCTTTTTGGACGTCGACCAGCTGGTGGCCAAATGACGAAACGTGTCGTTGAGCAGGACAGCGATCAAAAGCATGACACCGATAATTAGGAAGGACAGGTTTCTGTCGATCTCTGTGAAACCAATAGCTTGGGTAACAATCGAAAGGGTCAGCACCCCGAAGACAATGCCCATTACAGTACCAAAACCACCCGTGAGGAGAACGCCACCTACGACCACGGCGATAATGGTGTTGAAGATTAGGCCAAAATTGGCCTGAGACGTTGCGGAGCTGAATGTCATCACCTGAAGGACACCAGCAAAGGCCGCCGATATGGAACACAGCATGAAGAGTGCAATCTTCATCCTGGTTACAGGAATACCTGCGTTTCTCGCGCTTTCCTGGTCTCCACCAAGAGCGAACACCCAGCTTCCCTTCGGAGAGTAATGCAGAAAGAAGACGAATGCTGCGATAAGCCCACCCCACCAGAAGACGGAAGAATTGAAGCCATACACCTTCCCGCCGAAGAGCGATTTTGCCCAATCTGGCGCGTGATAGAAGGAATTGGTGTTGTTGATGAAGAAGATCGACAGGTAGAGCGTGATGCCTGCCACTGCAAAGAGCGTCGCCAATGTCACGATGAACGACGGCACGCGCGTGTGAGTTACGATGTATCCATTGATGAAGCCGATCAGTGCACCGATGGCAAGCGCTGCAGCTACACCGACAAGCACAGGCATCTGATAGTGCTCGCAGACAATCGCAACTGTCATCGTGGACGCGGGAAGTACAGCACCGGTTGAAATATCGAGTTCACCGGCAATCATCAGGAACCCGACCGGAATCGCAATCATTCCTATGAGTGACGCGAAGTTCACCCACGTAGTTACACCAGCTACGGACAAAAAGTTGCGGCTATACCCGAACATCGCAAAAAGGATGAATACAGCCACGAAACCCATGAAAGCACCAGCGGCGGGGGTGCGAAAAAAGGCCTTAATGGATGAAATGGCCGATTCACTCTCGATGGCGGGTGTTTCAACGGTGCTGGTTCTTAGGTTTGTGGTGGTCATGGAAGCAAAATCCTCAGTTAGCGCAGACGAAGCTACATAGAGGGAGCATGGATGAGACCCGGCCAGGTTAGCGGCCAGGTCTCAGCCTCGGGCCAGCCTCAACGTGCGCCGAGTTTGACGCCGTCGATTGCCGAAGCAACATTGGTCTTGTCGACAATCGCCGGACCAGTCAGAACCGGCTTCGTTGCAACCGCAGTGCCGAACTTCAGGTTTGCAAACAGCATGGAGGTTGCGAGGAACCCCTGCAGATAAGGCTGCTGGTCGATTGCGAAGGTCTGGGTGCCCTTCGAAATGCGATCCAGAACCGAGGCGGACATATCGAAGGTACCAAGCTGAATCTTGCCGATCTTGCTCTGCTGATCGATGGAGCTAGCGGCAGCATCTGCAGCCCATGCAGCGAGCGTGATGACGGCGTCAATGGACGGATCGGCGATCAGCTCGGATTTGATTGCTTCAGAGGTACCATTCATGTCCTGGTCAAGGTTAGCAGGAACACGGAGGATGAAGGTGTCTGCGCCAGCCTTCTTCGCACCGTCTTGAACGCCCTTGCAGCGGGTCTCGAGATTTACGGCACCTGGGTTCTGGATGTGGCAGAGAATTTTCTTTGCACCATGAGAAGCCAGATACTTGCCACCCTCAACACCTGCCAGATATTCGTCCGACCCGAAATAGTTTAGCGAGCCGTAATTATCCATCTCACTCTGGCCAGCGTTGAAGGAGATGATCACCACGCCCTTGTCCCGCGCAGCCTTGAGGGCAGGGGTTTCGGATTCTGGCAGCCAGTTCGGGATAGCAATACCTTTAGCACCCTGGGCTACAGCCTGTTCGATTAGCGAAGCGAGGTCCGGGCCGAAGTTGTCATAGTTTTGGGTCTGCATGAAATTGACGGTGCCGCCATTAGCCTTGACCATCAGCGAAGCATCATCGACGCCCTTCTTGACCATGTTCCAGAAGCCATCTTGGGCCGAGCCCACGATGACGGCGATATCCGTGTCACCCGCATGAGCGCTGGATGCCAGCATGAATGCCATGGCTGCGGTGGCTATTTTCTTGGTGAACGACATGTCGAATTCCTCCTCAGGTTAAAGCCGCATGGCTGCGGCTCGACATACTTTTTGCCTTTTTTGGCCGTGCGGCCGATCCCGGCAGGCACGCGCAAGTCCGCGATCTCAACGCAACGACGTTGAGCCTCCTCGTCGAAATTGTGCGCCGGGCCTCCCCCCAAAGCGCTGACGGCTCCTAGATCGCTGAGCACCGTCAACGCGCAATGAATGCTACGTTGACATCTTTCAGGTCAATCTGGATTACTATCGCTTCAGAAATTCGTCTCAAATCATTTCGAAAATTTGTATGAATGATATTTTTTGAGATGCCGAAACCAGAGTAATGGAATTTTTGACATGAAGAGACCAACCATTCCAGACTTGGCAAAAGCCGCAGGTGTATCCGTGTCAACGGTCAATCGTGTACTGTCCGAGCCTGAATCGGTCCGGAGCAATACGCGCACACGCGTTTTGGCAGCCGCTGAGGAAATCGGCTTCTACGGACTTGGCACCATCAAGCAGGCGGCGAAGGCACAAGAGGTGATCCACCGTGTCGGGGTTTTGCTGCAGCGACGGGAGAGACGCTTCTATCGCCTACTCGGCGATTCAATTGCGCAAGCTGCGGAAGCTTATCCTGCCTGCAATATCGATCTAACGGTCGAGTACATGGAAGACCTCACGCCGGAGAAAGTCGCGGCACATATTCAGTCGCTCGGCGGGCGGTGCGAAGCACTTGCGATTGTAGCGCCGCAGCATCCTGCCGTTGCTGACGCGATTGACGCAGTTCTTGAAAGCGGCGTGCCGGTCGTTTCACTTATCGGCCCCCTTACGGCCAAGGGAGGCATCAGCTTTGTGGGGCTCGATAATTGGAAAGTAGGACGCACCGCTGCCTGGGCGTTTGACCGCATGGTGAGACAGCCGGGGAAAATAGGCATTCTTTTGGGCAGCCACCGATTGCGAAACCAGGAAATGAACGAAAGCGGGTTTCGTTCTTACTTCCGTGAACATAATTCGGGATTCACGCTGCTCGAACCGCTGCCAACTTACGAGTCAGCCGTGGTTGCCCGTGAACATGTCGAAAAGCTGCTGACAGACCATCCGGATATGTGCGGACTATTCATCTCAGGGGGTGGTGTTACAGGTGCGATAGCCGCACTCAGGGCTACCCCAAAACGGGAAGACTTCGTTACCGTAGGCTATGAACTCTTTGAAGATACGCGGGCTGCTTTGATAGACGGTACGATTTCGCTGATCCTGTCACACCCCATAGAACGTTTTGCATCAGAGACTATTGCAACTCTGGTGAAAGCGAAGAACGCAGGTCCTGATAATGGGGTATTTAGGATCACGTTTCCATTCGATATGTACAGCCCGGAGAGCGTTTGATGACGACTTGGCTCATAAGCTGGCCACAGAATGCGTTCAGCGTATCGATGCCGGCGCCGCCATTCAGCACGTTGTTGCCGCCATCGCCTTCGAGCGTATCGTTCTGTGCAGAGCCCAGAGGGCCCTCGATGCTGGAGAAGGTGTCGCCTTCGGCATCGCCGCCTTGAGCCACACCGGTCATCAGGCTGACATTCACACCGGCCGCCGACGCCGCATAGCTGGGCGTGTCGGTGCCTGCGTCACCGATGAGTGTGTCGGCGCCGCCCAGGCCTGCCAAGGTGTTGTTGCCGGTGTTGCCGGTGATCACGTTGGCAAGCGAGTTGCCATCCACCGCATCTGGACGGCCTTCGGCCTTCAGCCGCACCGCGCAGAGAGCTTCAAACTATCATCGGATGCGCTGTTTGTGGAGAAGGGTGCGTGACATTGTCGGCCTCTATCTGGTCCCGCCCGAGCGAGCGCTGGTCCTGTGCGTCGACGAGAAGAGCCAAATCCAAGCGCTGGATCGCACGCAGCCGGTGCTGCCGATGCGCCCCGGCCAGATCGAGCGGCGCAGCCACGATTATACGCGGCACGGCACCCTTTCCCTGTTTGCTGCCCTCGATGCCGCCACCGGCACCATCATCGGCCGCTGCTTTAAGCGCCACCGCGCGCAGGAGTTTCTGAAATTCCTGCGCGAGATCGAGGCCAATGTCCCGGCTGACCTCGATATCCACATCGTCATGGACAACTACGCCACCCACGAGACCAGCACCGTGCGCGCTTTCTTCCTCAAGCGTTCCCGCTGGCATATTCACTTCACACCGACAGCCGCCTCATGGCTCAACCAGGTCGAACGCTTCTTCGCTAACCTGACCGAAAAGCAGATCAGGCGCGGCGTCCACAGGTCGACACAGGAGTTGGAGGCGGCAATCAGAACTTACATCGAAGCTGTCAATGCCGATCCAAAGCCCTTCAGATGGACCAAGTCGGCCGACGATATCCTCAACACCATCAAGCGCTTCTGTCTGGCTACGCTTCAAGTCGCACAACACCAAACCGAAATGGCTCAAACTTCGGAATCAGGACACTAGCAGCGATCCCGAAGCAGCCCGGCATGTGTGCGAAGGTGCTTCGGGAGGTCTTCTGTTCGTTTCGCCAAACTCCCCTTGAACTGAAAAGAGGTGTTTCCAATCTTTTTCCTATGTGCGGTTGCCGGATGTCGAATCGAACAGAAGCGGAAGGAGCGCATGGAGGCGATTTTCTTTGAAAATCCCGTTTCCGTCCCGGTCTGCCATGGCGTTGCCAAGCTCGACGGCATGCCGGGAACTGACATCGTCGCCGCACACGGTGAGGCAGGATCAGTTGCCGCACGGTTTGAAGGGAGGTCACCAATGGAAAATGCGACGTTCAAACAGCCGGTTTTCGTAAGAGACGACGGCTATGGTATCCAAGAGATCGGCTGTGCCATGGATGCGATAGAGTTTCTGGAAGAATGGCCGGTTGAAAGGCGCGGGCTTCTCCACGCAGCGGCGTCTGATGCATGCTACTCTGCGTACGATGGCAGAAAGTCTGTCGAGGCGGCACATAAGGCCTTTGCCACTTGGGCACATAGGGTGGGTGTCATTGAGGCCGTACCCGCAGCGCCGCCATGGATGACAGGGCCGAAGATCCAAGGAGACTATCTTTTAGAAAGTGATGGCTAAATTCCTTTAAGAGGGGGACGCTGGATTCACCGCGGCGGCAATTTACCGCCGCGGAACGGTGCGTCATCGCGGCAACGGGAGCGGAAGCCGAACCTCCTTATCGTTGCCTGATCATATAGATGCCTTCAGCAGGAACTTGCCAAACGGATCAAACGATTAAACGCTGCTGCCTGAATGGTGAGCCGCCGGCGGCATCTTCATGATTTGCCCGGGTCCCCCTGGGCCAGATCTGCTAGGTCGCCTTCGTCGTCGGGCTCGATCAGGTCGATTAGCGCTGCCACCCGTGTTCCCGGCAGCGGCCGGCCTTGGTTCATCCATGCCTCGTCACCAAAGGCCCATGCCCATGCCTCTCTCAATTCCTCGAGCGAGGCACCGGACGTGATGATTTCGGCAATCGTCGCGTCGTCCACGGGCCCGAGGACCGAGATAACGTCTTGGCGCGTCATGGTCATCTTTTTTCCTCCGTTCGAAATACCAGCGAAGCACATGGGTATTCGATGGAGCGCTTGCCAATAGATATTTGAAGACGGCCGCGAAACTGCCTCGGCAGTCTTTCCCCCCTTGACGCTGCGGAAATCGATTCCCAACTCATTTTTGATCGGTCGCCGTTATGGGGCCGATGTGTCAGGGAGCGCCAAGCTTCTTGGCGTTCCCTCGTATCTATGTTGCTCCAAGGAGGATGTAGTTATGAGAACGAACCTGGACTTTTCACCCTTCTACCGGTCGAGCATCGGCTTTGACCGTATTTTCAACCTGCTCGAAAACGCCAGCCCTTCACAGAATGCGGATAACTGGCCGCCTTACGATATCGCCAAGCTCGGTGAGGATACCTACCGCATTGTCGTTGCGGTCGCAGGTTTCGGTGAAGACGAGCTTACGATCACGCATGAGCCAAATATGCTCGTGATCGAGGGCACCAAGGCGGAGAACGAGGAGGTTCAGTACCTCCATCATGGCTTGGCACTGAGGCCGTTCTTCCGCCGTTTCGAATTGGCCGATCATGTGAGCGTTGTCGGAGCCAGGCTCGAAAACGGTCTGCTGATCATCGACCTCAAGAAGGAAATTCCCGAGGAGATGAAGCCGCGCCGCATCGCCATCAATACCGAACCCGGCAACGGGCCAGCGTCGAAGCGGATTGAAGGCAACGTAGCCGCCTGACCTTCGGCGATCGGCCTTCGCGAACACTCCCGTCCCGACGGGTGGGCTACGACCCATAAAAACAAAAGAAAAGGAGAAAAGACAATGAGTGTACGTGACTTGGTGCCTTGGAACCGGGGCAACAACCACCCCAGTGTCTACCGCGGTGGTGACGTGGATCCATTCATGTCGTTGCATCGTGACGTTAACAAGCTCTTCGATGAAGTCTTACGCGGATTTGACACCCCCTCGGTGTTCGGCCGGATGACTCCTGGAAACGGCAGTTGGCCAAGCGTCGAATTCTCGGAGAATGACAAGGAAATTCGACTGATAGCCGAAGTGCCGGGCCTCGAGGAAAAAGACATCGAGGTCATGCTGGAAGACGGCGTCCTGACGCTTCGCGGCGAGAAGAAATCCGAAACCGAGGACAAGGATCGCCAGTTCAGCGAACGCTATTATGGACGCTTTGAACGGCGCTTTGGCATGGGCCGCGAGATCGACGAGGACAAGGTGGCAGCGACGTTCAAGAACGGGGTGCTCACCGTAATGCTGCCGAAGTCCGAACAGGCGCAGGCAAGCGCCAAGCGCATTGCGATCAACGGCACCAACTAACGGTCGCGAAGGAGGGCCGGGGCGAGCCCCGGCCCTCGCAGGATAGCGAGGATGGTCAAATGATGTCCGATAGCCTCAAACGAAAGAGCCGCATCATGGGAAGCTGAATCAACTCTTACAATCACAGGGAGGCAACAATGAACAGTCTGGCTTTCCTTGCCCCCGTGCAGGTTAAGACCAGTGACGCGATAAACGACATCAACTCTGTTCGGGAGGCGCTCGTATTCTTGAATCAATGGCCGAAGGCCCGTCGCGGACCGGTATACAGTTGCGCGGTGAGAAGCTGCAACGCCGCGATTGCCGGGCAGATGACAACCGAACAGGCGCGACAGGCATTTGTCAGCTTTGCCAGGATAGCTGGGGTGCTGGCCAAATTCGATTTTTCGCCATTGGCTGGGGCTGATCAAAAGCTGTCCGTTTCTGGGCGCGGTCCCTGACTTTCAGTTCAGGCTTTTCTTGGGCGCGTATAGGCTAAGTGAAATTCGACTGGACGAGGCGGTCGCGGAAACCATACGGAACGATACGGGAAGATTTCTGATTTTTGCCCACAAAAAGCTCGATTAAGTCAGGGACTCGAACCCCTCTGAACTTGGAAAGCTCAGGATGGACCAGGGCAATCGTTTTCGTGGACGATTTTGGAGTTCCTGTCCGCAAGGGGCGATAGTGGGCGTATCCCTCTCGCCAAAACGGAAGGCGCGGGCGCCGCGGTCGACGACGACCTGCTTCGGCCTGGCGGTGGCGATCGCGCTATGCGCGCCGGCAGGCAGCAATCGCCGCGCTCAGCGAATGTCGGGATTGTTCGATCATACCGCATTGCACAATTCCTTCGCTTGGTCACAATGCAGGCATGGTCCGAACTTCTCTCGCCGTCCTGGTGATCGACGAAAACCGCATCCGCGCCGCGATCATCGAGGCGGGTTTGCGCGAGGCCGGCCATGAGCGGGTCACCGTCATCCACGACGTGACCGGCATTGCACGGCGGATCGCCGAGATCGAGCCCGATGTCATCGTCATCGATCTCGAAAACCCGAACCGCGACATGCTGGAAAATATGTTCCAGCTGTCGCGCGCGGTGAAGCGGCCGATCGCCATGTTCGTCGACCGTTCCGACCAGGCCTCGATCGAGGCCGCGGTCGATGCCGGCGTTTCGGCCTATGTCGTCGACGGGCTCAGGCAAGAGCGCGTCAAGCCGATCCTCGACATGGCCGTCAGCCGTTTCAACGCTTTTTCGCGCATGGCGCGCGAACTGGAAGAGGTTCGCGGCGAGCTCGAGAGTCGCAAGGTGATCGACCGCGCCAAGGGCATCCTGATGAAATCGCGCGGCCTCTCCGAAGAGGCCGCCTACACGCTGCTGCGCAAGACGGCAATGAACCAGAACCGCAAGATCAGCGACATCGCCCAGAGCCTGGTGACCGCCGCCGGGCTGCTGGGACCGGCGGAGGACGAATGAGCATGGGCGCCGAGCACCAGATCACCGCCGGCTTCATGCCGCTTTTCGACAGCGCCGTGCTGGTCGCGGCCGGCGAACTTGGCTTTGCCGCGCGCGAAGGCATCGACCTCACGCTGCACCGCGAGACGTCCTGGGCCAACATCCGCGACCGCATCGCCATCGGCCATTTCCATCTCGCCCATATGCTGGGACCGATGCCGCTCGCCTGCAATCTCGGGCTGACGCCGCTCGCTTCGGAGACCATAGTGCCGTTTTCGCTCGGGCTCGGCGGCAATTGCGTCACCATCTCCAACGCCGTCTGGGCCGGCATGGCGGGGCATGGCGCCGAACCCGATCTCGACCCGGCGCGCGCCGGTGCGGCACTTGGCGCGCTCATCCGCGAGCGTGCTATGGCCGGTTACGACCCGTTGCGCTTCGCGGTGGTGCATCCGCATTCCGGGCACAATTACGAACTGCGCTACTGGCTCGCCGCCTGCGGCATCGATCCAGAGCGGCAGATAGAGATCGTAATCGTGCCGCCGCCCTTCATGGCCGACGCGCTGGCCGCTGGGCGGATCGACGGCTATTGCGTCGGCGAACCCTGGAACAGCGCCTCAGTGGCCGCCGGCACGGGCCATATCGTCACCGTCAAGGCGCTGCTGTGGAGGAACAGCCCGGAGAAGGTGATCGGCGTGCGCAAGGCGTGGGCTGACGAAAACCCGGAGGCACTGGCGGCATTGCTGCGCGCGCTCCATCATTCGGCGCGCTGGTGTCAGGACCCAGCCAATCATGGCGAATTGGCCGCGGTGATGGCGCAGCCCGGCTTCCTCGGCCTGCCACCGGCCGTCCAGATGCCGATCCTGACCGGCCATCTCCAATTGGGCGGCGGGGCCGATCGGACCATCGACGACTTCTTCCTGCCCTTCGAAAAGGCGGCGAATTTTCCCTGGAAGAGCCATGCGCTGTGGTTCTACACGCAGATGGTGCGCTGGGGGCATGTGGCGCACACGCCGGAAAATCTCGCCATCGCCCGCAACTGCTACCGGCCGGACCGTTATCGTTCTGCACTGAAGCCGCTTGGCGTCGCACTTCCCGGCGCCAATTCGAAGGTCGAGGGCGCGCTCAAGGCAGCGACCGCGGTCGGCGCGACAGGGGCCGGCCTGGTACTCGGCCCGGATGGTTTCTTCGACGGCCAGATCTTCGATCCCGACGAGATCGACGCCTACATTGCCGGCCAGAAATCCGCCGACATCCAGGCCTGATCATTTCCGCGCCATTCTTGTGCATTGCACAAAAGTTGTGCGTGCGACTGCGCTAATGAACAATCTTTGGCTTGCTTGCCCGGCGGGCCGGATCGCCGACAATTGTGGCATCTCGTTGATCTCATTGACGTTTGTCATCTAGTCTGAAACTGGCATGGTTCCTGCTTTGCAATAAGCAGACTCTTCTCAGGGTCACGGAACAGGCGTCCAATGGCGGGCGCTACAGGCAAAGCTGCCGCTCAGGTCAACACGCGATCCCGGATGTACGGACGCGCGCGGCCTGGCCGGCGGCTTTTTTGTTTTGATCGAACACGCAATCGACGGCGCTGATCCCAAGCAGTGCCCAACGGGAGACGATGATGACGAAACGCATCAAGACTGAAGCCCCTATCGAGGGAATGACTCGCCGCAATTTCCTGATGGCAAGTGCTGCCACCGCAGCAACCCTGGCGGCCGCGCGCGCGCTGCTGCCCTCCGGCGCCTATGCCGCAACGGCCGCTCCGGAAGTCACCGGCGCCAAACTCGGCTTCATCGCGCTGACCGATGCGGCTCCGCTGATGATCGCCAAGGAGAAAGGGTTGTTCGCCAAGTTCGGCATGCCCGAAGTCGAGGTGCTCAAACAGGCCTCCTGGGGCGCGACGCGTGACAATCTGATGCTCGGCGGTGCGGCCAACGGCATCGACGGCGCGCACATCCTGACGCCGCTGCCTTACCTCATGCACACCGGCAAGGTGACGCAGAACAACCAGCCGATGCCGATGGCGATCGTGGCGCGGCTTAACTACGACTGCCAGGGCATTTCGGTCGCTCAGGAATATGCCGGCACCGGTGTCGGCCTCGATGCCTCGAAGCTGAAGGACGTCTTCGCCGCCAAGAAGGCGGCCGGCAAGGAGATCAAGGCCGCCATGACCTTCCCGGGCGGTACGCATGATTTGTGGCTGCGCTACTGGCTGGCCGCCGGCGGCATCGATCCCGACAAGGACGTTTCGACCATCGTCGTGCCGCCACCGCAGATGGTGGCCAACATGAAGGTCGGCAACATGGACGTGTTCTGCGTCGGCGAGCCATGGAACGAGCAGCTTGTCCACCAGGGCGTCGGCTTCACCGCCGCCACGACAGGTGAATTGTGGAAGGGGCATCCGGAAAAGGCGCTCGGCCTGCGCGCCGAATTCATCGACAAATACCCCAACGCCACCAAGGCGATCCTGATGGCCGTCATGGAAGCCCAGCAATGGTGCGAGGCCAGCGAGAACAAGGACGAGATGGCCGCCATCATCGGCAAGCGGCAATGGATGAACGTGCCCGTCGCCGACATCATCGGCCGCCTCAAGGGCGACATCGATTACGGCAACGGCCGCGTCGCCAACGGCACCGATCTCTACATGAAATTCTGGAAAGGCGGCGTCTCCTATCCGTTCAAGAGCCATGATACGTGGTTCCTCGCCGAGAACATCCGCTGGGGCAAATTCGCGCCGGCCACCGACATCAAGGCGCTGGTCGACCAGGTCAACCGCGAGGATCTGTGGCGCGAGGCGGCCAAGGACCTTGGCGTCGCGGCAGCCGACATCCCGGCGTCGCCGTCGCGCGGCGTCGAGACCTTCTTCGACGGCAAGGTCTTCGATCCGGCCAACCCATCCGCCTATCTCGACAGCCTGAAGATAAAGGCTTCGGCTTGACCGTCGCAAACGGCGCAATGCGCCGTTTGTCGACCCCAAGAGCAACGGCGCCTCTCGCGCCGTTGTCGCACGCAAGCAGCGCTCGCGCCGCTTGTCGCAAATCCCGACCACGGAGTTTTTCCCGGACATGTCGATCCAGACTATCGAGGACACAAAGGTGAAGGCGTTCCCCGCGAAACCGGCGGCGGTCATCGCGTTCACCGCCAAGGCGCGGCGCCGCTTCGATCTGCTCGCCATCGCTGGCAAGCTGGCCAGTGCGCTGGTGCCGCCGGCCATCGTCATCGCGCTCATGCTGGTCGTCTGGCAGATCGCCTGCTCGTCGCCGACGTCAAGCCTGCCGCCGCCGAGCCAGGTGTGGAACGAGGCCTACGATTTGATCGCGCATCCGTTCTTCGACAATGGCCCGCAGGATATCGGGCTCGCCTGGCGCGTGCTGATCTCGCTGCAGCGCGTTGCCATCGGTTTCGGCCTGGCGGCAATCGTCGGCGTGGCGCTCGGCGCGCTGGTCGGCCAGTCGATCTGGGCGATGCGCGGTCTCGACCCCGTGTTCCAGATCCTGCGTACCGTGCCGCCGCTGGCGTGGCTGCCGCTGTCGCTGGCCGCGTTTCGCGATTCCAGCCCGTCGGCGATCTTCGTCATCTTCATCACCTCGATCTGGCCGATCATCATCAACACCGCCGTTGGCGTGCGCAACATCCCCGAGGACTACCGCAACGTCTCGCGCATCCTGCGGCTCAACCAGTTCGAGTTCTTCGTGAAAATCATGGTGCCGGCCGCCGCGCCGTACATCTTCACCGGCTTGAGGATCGGCATCGGCCTTTCCTGGCTCGCCATCGTCGCCGCCGAAATGCTGACCGGCGGCGTCGGCATCGGCTTCTTCATCTGGGACGCGTGGAACTCGTCGCGGCTGCCCGACATCATCGTCGCGCTCGCCTATATCGGCGTCACCGGCTTCTGCCTCGACCGTTTGGTCGCGGCGGTCGGCGCCTTCGTCACCCGCGGCGCAACGGCAAAGTGAGGAGAGGGGCGATGACGGCCTATCTGAAACTGGACCATATCGACAAGTCCTTCGCCCGCGGCAACCAGGTCAGCGAGGTGTTGAAGGACATCCGGCTGACCATAGACAAGGGTGAATTCGTCTCCATCATCGGCCATTCCGGCTGCGGCAAGTCGACCTTGCTGAACCTGATCGCCGGGCTGACCAAGGTGTCCGCCGGCGCCGTGCTGCTCGAGGACAAGGAGGTCGACAGCCCCGGACCCGAACGCGCCGTGGTGTTCCAGAACCACTCGCTGCTGCCGTGGCTGACCGTCTACGAAAACATCAACCTCGCCGTGTCGAAGGTCTTCGGTCGCTCGAAAAGCAAGGCCGAGCGGCATGACTGGATCATGCGCAATCTCGACCTCGTGCAGATGGCGCATGCCAAGGACAAGCGCCCGGCGGAAATCTCCGGCGGCATGAAGCAGCGCGTCGGCATTGCCCGGGCGCTGGCCATGGAGCCGAAGATCCTGCTGCTCGACGAGCCGTTCGGCGCGCTAGACGCGCTCACGCGCGCCCATCTGCAGGACGCGGTGATGGACATCCATTCCAGGCTCGGCTCGACGACGATCATGATTACCCATGATGTCGACGAGGCGGTGCTGCTCTCCGACCGTATCGTCATGATGACCAACGGCCCGGCGGCGACCATTGGCGAGGTGCTTGCCGTGCCGCTGGCCCGGCCGCGCCGCCGCGTCGAACTCTCTTCCGACCGCACCTTCCTGCGCTGCCGCGAGGCGGTGCTGAAGTTCCTCTACGAACGCCACCGCTTCGTCGAAGCCGCGGAGTAAGGCCGTGACCGAAAAACAATCCGCATCGGCAATCGGCAACATACCGCATTGCACAAATATTATGCCGCCCTGCAAGGCATTCTGACTAATCTTTGATCCGCTGCCGGGCTTGGTCAAAAGTCGCGCGGCTGCAGTTCTCATTGATTTCACTCGACAATTCAGAGTGCTGTCGAATTGGCACGTTTCCTGCTTCTCAGAATGTAGGCCCGCAAGGGTCAAGTGACACGGCGTCCAATGGCGGGCGCCACAAGCAAAGCTGCTGCTCAGGTCAATACGCGATCCGGATAGACGGACGCGGCGGCCTGGCCAGCAGCTTTTTTGTTTTGACCGAACACGCAATCGACGGCGCTGGTCCCAAGCGGCGCCCAACTGGAGACGACGATGACGAAACGGATCGGAACTGGCGCGTCCCTCGCGGACTTCGCGCGCCGCGATTTTCTGGCCAGCAGCGCGCTGACGGCGGCGCTGTTCACCGCTGCGCTCATCCTCTTTCCCGCAGGCGCCAAGACCGACGGCAAGGGCCTCGAAGTGACCGCGCAAACGTCGGTTTCACCCAATTCGCCGATGCCGGGCCGCTGACAGTCGCGAACGAACAGACAAGCGCGGTGCCTCCCACGCCGCAAACCGGAGCCTGATAATGACCGCAAATCTCCCAGCCGCGCCGAGCCAGGACAATGCTTCCCGGCAGGCGCTCATGATGTCCACCATCGCCTTCACCGTCTGCTTCGCGGTGTGGACGATCTTTTCAATCATCGGCATCCGCATAAAGACGGAGCTTGGGCTGAACGAAACGCAATTCGGCCTGCTCGTCGGCACGCCAATTCTCACCGGCTCGCTCGTACGCATGCTGCTCGGTATCTGGACCGACCGCTTTGGCGGACGGCTGGTCTACACCGCGACCATGCTTGCGGCCGCGGTCGCGACCTTCCTGCTGGCTTTTGCGCACACCTACGGGCAGATGCTGATCGCCGCGCTCGGCGTCGGGCTCGCCGGTGGCTCCTTTGCCGTCGGCGTCGCCTATGTCTCGCGCTTCTTCCCCGCCGGCAAGCAAGGCACGGCGCTCGGCATCTTCGGTGTCGGCAATGTCGGGGCCGCGGTCACCAAGTTCCTTGCGCCGTTCGTGCTTCTGTCCTGGGGCTGGCAGTCGGTCGCGCTGATCTGGGCGGCAGCACTCGTCGTCATGGCTGCCGTCTTCTGGTTCACCACCGGCGACGATCCGGTCATCCGCGAGCGCCGCGCCGGCAAGGCGGCACCGGCGAGAAGCTTCTGGCAGGAATTCGCGCCGCTGAAGAACGTGCAGGTCTGGCGCTTCGCCTTCTACTACTTCTTCGCCTTTGGCGCGTTCGTGGCGCTGTCGCTGTGGTTGCCGCGCTACCTGATCGGTGTTTACGGTTTCGGCATCGCGACCGCCGGCATGATCGGCGCAGCCTATTCGATCCCGGCGAGCGTCTTCCGTGCCTATGGCGGCGTGCTTTCCGATCGGATCGGAGCTCGCACCGTGCTCTATTGGACCTTCGCGGTGTCGTCCGCCGCCACGCTGATCCTGTCGCTGCCACCCACCGATTATATCGTGCACGGCATTACCGGGCCGATCGCTTTCCACTTCGCCATCGGGCCGGTGGCTTTCATCGCGGTCGCCAGCGTGCTCGGCTTCTTCATGAGCCTCGGCAAGGCTGCCGTCTATAAGCACATACCGGCCTACTATCCAGGCAGCGTTGGCGCGGTCGGCGGCGTCGTCGGCATGATCGGCGGGCTCGGCGGTTTCGTCCTGCCGATTGCCTTCGGCGCGCTCAACGACCTCACGGGCGTCTGGTCGAGCTGCTTCATGCTGCTCTTTGTCATCGTCGTCGCTTGCTTTGCCTGGATGCAGTTCAGCATTCGGCGGATGGAGCGCGCGGCATCTTCCGAAGCCCCAGCCCTTTCATACGCGGCTGAGTGACACCGGAGCGGATCAGGAATATGACCGAAAAACTCGTCATCATCGGCAACGGCATGGCCCCTGGGCGCATGCTTGAGCATCTCTTGGAAAAGGCCCCTGGCCGCTACCAAGTCACCATCTTCAACGCCGAGCCGCGCGTCAATTACGACCGCATCATGCTGTCGCCCGTTCTGTCGGGCGAGAAGGCCTATGAGGAGATCATCATCCACGGCGACGGCTGGTACATCGCCAACAACATCACCCTCTACAAGGGCCACAAGATCGTTGCCATCGACCGGGAGGCCAAGACCGTCACCTCCGATCATGGCGTTACCGAGCCCTATGACAAGCTCGTCATCGCCACCGGCTCGGTGCCGTTCATCATCCCGGTGCCCGGCCACAATCTGCCCGGCGTGCTGACCTATCGCGATCTGGACGACGTCCGGGCGATGATGCTTGCCGCGCAGTCGCGGGCCAAGGCGGTGGTCATCGGCGGCGGTCTGCTCGGACTGGAGGCCGCGGCCGGGCTGAATGCGCAAGGCATGGATGTCACCGTGCTGCATGTCATGCCGACATTGATGGAGCGCCAGCTCGATCCGGCCGCCGGTTATCTCCTGCAGCGCGCCGTCGAGCAGCGCGGCATCAAGGTCATCACCAAGGCCAACACCCAAGCCATCACCGGCAACGGCAAGGTCGAGCAGATTGAGCTTGCCGACGGCACCGTCATTCCGGCGACGCTGGTAGTCATGGCGGTCGGCATCAGGCCGAACGCGGCGCTGGCCAAGGAGGCCGGCATTGCCGTCAATCGCGGCATCGTCGTCGATGCCGGCATGCGCAGCAACGACCCCGACATCTACGCGCTCGGCGAGTGCGCCGAGGTCAATGGCCAGGTCTACGGGCTGGTCGCCCCCCTCTACGAGATGGCACGCGTCACCGCCAGCCAGCTTGCCGGCGACGAGGCCGCGGCCTTCGTCCATTCGGACACGCCGACCAAGCTCAAGGTCACCGGCATCGAATTGTTCTCGCTCGGCGACTTCGCCGAGGGCGACGACCGCCAGGAGATTGTGCTGCGCGATGCCTCCGCCGGCGTCTACAAGCGCCTGGTGCTGAAGGACGACCGCATCATCGGCACCGTGCTCTATGGCGAAACGGCCGACGGCGCCTGGTTCAACGATCTGAAGAAGAAACAGACCGATATTTCAGAGATGCGCGATACGCTCATCTTCGGCCAGTCCTACCAGGGGGGTGCCCCACTGGACCCTATGGCGGCCGTTGCAGCCTTGCCGGATGATGCGGAAATCTGCGGCTGCAACGGCGTTTGCAAGGGAAAGATCACGGGCGCGATCACGGCCAAGGGCCTGACCTCGCTCGACGACGTCAGGGCACACACCAAGGCGTCGGCCTCGTGCGGCTCCTGCACCGGACTGGTCGAGAAGCTGATGGTGCTGACCATCGGCGACAAATACAATCCGGCGGCGGTGCAGCCTATGGGCGGCTGCACGACGCTCGGCCATGACGAGGTGCGCCGGCTGATCAAAGCCAAGAGCCTCAAGACCATTCCAGCGGTCATGCAGGAGCTGGAATGGACGACCTCCTGCGGTTGCGCCAAATGCCGGCCGGCGCTCAACTACTATCTCGTCTGCGACTGGCCGGACGACTATGCCGACGACTACCAGTCGCGCTTCATCAACGAGCGCGTCCACGCCAACATCCAGAAGGACGGCACCTATTCGGTGGTGCCGCGCATGTGGGGCGGGGTGACAAACGCCGCCGAACTGCGCGCCATCGCCGACGTCGTCGACAAGTTCGAGATCCCGATGGTCAAGGTTACCGGTGGCCAGCGCATCGACATGCTCGGCATCCGCAAGGAGGACCTGCCGGCGGTCTGGGCCGATCTCGGCCAGGCCGGCTTCGTCTCCGGCCATGCCTACGCCAAGGGCCTGCGCACCGTGAAGACCTGTGTCGGCTCCGACTGGTGCCGCTTCGGCACGCAGGATTCGACGGGGTTTGGTGTCCGCATCGAGAAATTCATGTGGGGCTCGTGGACCCCGGCCAAGGTCAAGATGGCGGTGTCGGGCTGTCCTCGAAACTGCGCCGAGGCGACCTGCAAGGATGTCGGCGTCATCTGCGTCGACAGTGGCTACGAGATCCATTTTGCCGGGGCTGCCGGCCTCGACATCAAGGGCACCGAAGTGCTCGGACTGGTCAGGACCGAGGATGAGGCGCTGGAGCACATCGTGGCGCTGACGCAGATGTACCGCGAGCAGGGCCGCTATCTCGAGCGCATCTACAAATGGGCCAAGCGCGTCGGCATCCCCGAGATCAAGCGCCAGATCATGGACGATGGGGAGAAGCGCAAGGCCTATTACGACCGCTTCGTCTTCAGCCAGAAATTCGCCCAGGTCGATCCATGGTCGGAACGCGTATCCGGCAAGGACAAGCACGAATTCCGGCCGATGGCCTCGGTCGGCTTTGCGCAGGCGGCGGAGTGATCATGATGAACTGGATCGCCATTGGCTCCATCTCCGACATCCCGCGCCGCGGCGCGCGCTGCGTCGCCACGCCCGAGGGGAAGATCGCGGTCTTCCGCACCGCCGACGATCAGGTCTACGCCATCGACGACCATTGTCCGCACAAGGGCGGACCGCTCAGCCAGGGCATCGTGCATGGCACGGCGGTGACCTGTCCCTTGCACAATTGGGTGATTTCGCTGGAGACGGGCAAGGCGCTCGGCGCCGACGAGGGCGCGGTGCGGACCATTCCGGTGCGGGTCGAAGGCGAGCATCTGTTCATTGCGCTGGAAGCGCTGGCCAGCCGCGCGGCCTGAACCCATGGAGATCGACGAAGCGCGCGAGGTGAGGACCACCTGCCCCTATTGCGGGGTGGGCTGCGGCGTGCTGGCGACGGTCCCCCCCCCACGCCCACAAAAACGCCGGCCCCCCCCCCCCCAAAACCCCCAAAATAAGAGGGCGCAAGGCCCAAGCGGAGGGGTATTAAAAAAAACACCACCCC